>JAOZNY010000434.1 GCA_029933565.1 Bacteroidales bacterium | reverse complement strand
ACTTATGTTTAGTGTAAATACTGCCAAAGCACAAGATGATGCCAATAAATTAAAACTAACAGGAGAGTTACTGACCGACCAACGATTTTTACTTGACAGTCCTAACGAATGGGCATGGAATGAGAATCGCTTAACACTTAAGTTTGACAAAAGGATTACAGGTAACACAAAATTTTATAGCGAAGTATGGTTACGAAATATTGGTCTGCCAAATTTTGCTTCTTCATCAGATCTTTATAATAAAGGGATTATCGATCCTTACAATCTTGAAATAAGGGAAGCCTATGTTCAACTGTTTGGGTTTCTGTCAAAAAATCTTGATATAAAAATTGGTAAGCAACGAATTGCCTGGGGAACAGCAGATAAACTAAATCCTACCGATAATCTGAATCCTTACGATTTAGAGGATGTTTTAGATTTTGGACGTCATAGAGGATCAATTGCCTTAAATGCCCAGTATTATTTTAATTCTGATTTTTCAATGCAGGCAGTTTATATCCCTCTTTTCCAACCAGCAAATATGCCTGTGGGAATATTTGCAAATGCATTAGCCCCTTCAATGGAATTGCCTCCTCCTTTTGTATTGAGAGGTTTTGAAGATGAGGTGAACATGCCGAAATTTAATTTGGGTGAAAGTGCTACTTTTGGAGGTAAGGTCAAAGGTTTTGCCGGAGGTGTAGATTTCTCAGTTAGTTATATTTGGGGAAGAGATGGATTTCCAATAGGAACCTATAATACAATTACACCTGTTGATACCTTAGGCGGAGTAAATGTAGATGTACAAACTTCTTTTTTTCGTCAGCATATTTTTGGGGCAGACCTGGCAACAAGTATTGGTGGTATAGGTGTTTGGGCGGAAGCCGCAGCTTTTCTGCCGGAAAAAGAAGTGATAATGACAACCGATTTGTCAGCACTATTTCCCAGTTCACCTGTTCCTGTAATAACGGATTCGGTTGTGTTAAAAAAAGAAGTGTTTGTAAAATTTGTTGTTGGTGCCGATTACAACTTTGCTAATGGAATGTATTTGAACTTTCAATACCTGCATGGTTTTATTAATGAAAGAGGAAGAGACGCATTAAACGATTACTTCTTTATGCAATATCAAATGAAGTTTTTTGAGGACAAACTTAAGTTTACCCCTGTTGCAGGAGGTTTTATAGTTTCCGATTGGGATGATATTGAAAATAATTACTCAATAATTTACGCACCGGAACTTTCCTACATGGCAACCGACAATACCGAAATAACACTATCAACAGCAATCTTTAATGGAAA
>JAOZNY010000203.1 GCA_029933565.1 Bacteroidales bacterium | reverse complement strand
ATGTTACAAGACATTGTGTGTCGGCTTCGTTTGGATCGGCAAATACTCCGCTTACCGGATATGCTTCTTCGCATAAACTAGCATCTTGAGTAGTTGTATTTCCTGTTGTTACAACTACAGCTGTAGCAGTCTCAATTTGATAACCTAACAAAGCAAAGTTCATATTATAAGTACCTGCGTCAGCATACAACTCATAATATCCATTAGCGTTGGTCTCAGCGTAGAAAGTAGTTGTACCATTATTGGCACTAACAGTTACGTTGTTGAGTCCCATACCTGTATTACAGTCTGTTACATTACCTTCTATCATACCAGGAACATATACATTCATTGTATGAGTTATAACATGCTCATTTGGCACTTGCTCATTAGTCTGAAGAAGAATGTCCTGTGTATATGTACCAACAGAATATCCTGTTGCATCGTAGGTAAACCTTACTTCTT
Organism: Bacteroidales bacterium; assembly: GCA_029933565.1. GTDB lineage: Bacteria > Bacteroidota > Bacteroidia > Bacteroidales > F082 > BM524. Next base: position 4,568 of record JAOZNY010000203.1, on the reverse strand, counting down.
GAGTTTCACCTTCGTCAAGTGTTCCTGTTTGTGGAACTATACTTGTAATAAAACCAAGTGAAGATACATCTGCAAATAATACTCCCGGAGGAATACTTGCATTTGGTGCTCCATAAACAACAACTCCCTGATCATTAAGAATATCATAAGAGTTCTCTGTTGTCCATGAACCTGGAGTATAAATTGTAGTAATTTCATCACCATTAACTACTGGGAATGAGTGATACTCAGGTCCGTAGCCAGAAGCAATAGTAAGATTAGAAAGAACCATATTACCATTTACAAAAACATCTAGTAAACCACCGTTCCATCCGTCTCCGTATGAATCATATAAAACAACCTGGAAATTTCCGGCAAAAGGAATTCCCCATGATAAAGTACCTTGTCCACAATTCTCAATAAACATATAGGTATCCTCTGTCTGATTGATCATTACATCTTCCTCTGGTGCATCTGGTAACCAGCATGCAACTGGGATAAACCAATCTACATCGTCGAATTGTGCTGTTGACATACCTTCATTATAAACTGCACTTACACTGTAAGTGTATGAACCATAATCTGGTAAGAAGTCAATATAAGTAAGTTCTGTTGTAATTCCCAATACGGCTCCGTCGCGACGAATCTCAAAATACTGGAAAGTTACATCTGGGTTATAATCCCAAGTACAAAATACTTTTCCTATTACAGGATCAACAAGTGTTGCGTGAAATTCCTCAACCGGTGGCAAAGGATCGCCAGCTACAACCATAGTAACAGGGATATTTACCTGTGATACAGGTGTAAAATCCAATGTAATAATAGCATCAACAACAGTTCCTGGTGCAAGACCAGCAGCATCGAAGTTAACTCCTAAATTAAAGGATCCACCACCTTGTGCTACCTGTCCGGCATCATCTGAAAGAGTCAACCATCCATCTCCTGTAGTAAAAGCAATACTACTAGTAAAGAAAGAATCACCATCACCTGTGTTTAGCATACTAATATAATCAGTAAACCACTCACCTGGGTTTAGGGTGTTCTCCATAATCAATGGACTGATAGTTAAGATTGGCTGACCAAGGTAAAAGTCTTGTTGAACAGTAGTTCCTGCAACAATATCAACACTGGCCATTTGTGGACTAAACCCATCAAATGAAGCCCAAACTTCATAAGTTTCAACTTGTAAATCACTTAACAAATAATAACCAGTAGCATCAGTTGGTACTCCAACTTCGCCTTGTATCTCAACTAGGGCACCTTGAATTGGAGCACCACCAGTAGTATAAACAAAACCTTCAATACTACCTATAACAGGACAATTTCCAGTTATACCTGGAGCCACAAGATCTATAGGTGTAGTATATCCAACACCTGTCTCCCATAGCATAACTCCATTTGGATCCAAAATTTCATAATAGTTTTCAGTGGACCAACTACCAGCAGTATAATCGGTAGTAATCGACTGACCTGTAGTTACACTAAAATCATAGGTTACAGGACCATAACCGCTTGCTACTGTGGCATCAGTTACAACTGCAGTACCATCAACAAAAACAGTTACTACTCCACCATTCCACGAATCACCATAACTGTCCTCTAAAGATATTTGATAAGTACAAGAGCTAACTGGTCCACCATTAAGAGCAAAACTCAAATCGTAATCAGTTTGAGCAGGCCACATGGCTGAACCATCAACCCAAGTTGTATAACCTGAACCAAAACCATTACCCGGATTTTGCCACATAAAGTTTGATCCGTTAATTGGAGGTGCCTGACGTGACCAATACCACTGTCCACCTACTCCATAATCCATACTTCCCTGAACCGAAATCCAATAGGTACCGGCGCCTAAAACTGTGGGAGGAATATCAACATCAAGGTTACCTGTTGCATCAGGATTAGCTGGTTGCCCTATGTATTCAAAAAGCAAAGCACCAATTGTGCCTGAATTATCGGCATAGAACCTTACATTAGCAAGGTTACATGGGCCTGCTGCTGAATAAGATCCAAGAACCTGAACATTGTCCACGCTCCACATATCACCGGCAGGAACTATAAAATCATCAGCGCCTTCAGCACTGTAGATCTCAAAACTTGCTTCAAAATCCTGGGCAGTAATTCCCCCATTTGTTCCGGGGTTACTTATTTGATCGTATAATACAGCCCTGTTCGACATAGTGGCACTTGCCTCCCCTGCCGGACCTGTATCAGTTATCTGCGCATACTGCGCAAACGTTAGCATCGATGGTATTATCATCACCATCAATAGCGTTAAAAATTTAGTAAAATTTTTCATAAGCATAAATTAAAATGAATTATTTAGTTATTAAGATATTTGAAATTTCATCATTAGGCACAAATATAAAATAAATTCAATACTATTATACATTATATAGGTACTTCTTGCTAATTTATTATTAAGACAGTTAAAACGCCTTTTACCCTTACTCTAATGAGTCTATTTATTATCGTTATAAATTACACATTACTAACATGCACTAATTGACAACAACAATCCTCTGACTAATAACCCCTTGAATTGTCACTAATTTTATAATATAAACACCATTTTCAAAGGATGCAGTGTTAAGTTTAAAAGTTGTTATTCCTGTTAATTCTGACTTATAAACTAACTGGCCCAGATTATTATAAACCGTAATGCGATCCATGGCAATTCCTGATTGTATTTCCAGATAATCTTTGGCGGGATTTGGAAATATTTTTAGTAAACTTTCAATGGGTTCTTTTATATCAGTAACAAAAACTTCAACAAAGTCATTAATATATTCAATATCCATTGCCGAAGGTGACTCACAATCATCCATTTCACTTTCATAGAGTGCTGTTACTTTGTAGGAATATGATTCCTGAATACTTACATTAGGGTAACCATCCCAATAGCAATAATAATACTGACCTGGTACAGCATCTACTTGTGCATAAAGTTGATAATCGTGACCTGGCTGTTTGCGGTAAATATTAAAGACTTCCAAATCCCTTGTTGCACTATTAACCTTCATGTTTTTTTTGCTAACAAAAGACTCTCCTGTGCTGTTGTAATTTGCTTCAGTTAAAGAAATTGGTTTTGCTTGTGGATCATCAAGAGATTCCGCAAAAGCCATAATACTCCAACTATTATTAAAATCGGGACCTAAGTCTGAAAGGTTTTCCCATGTAGAACCATCAAAACTTACTTTATCTCCATAGCCAACTACAGCAGGGCCTGAGTCGTAACCTGCCGGGGCATTTCCCGGACTTACCTGTACTATTGTGTATCCTACCCATAACTCCTGACTTGCATCAATCTCCACCGGGTCGTCCAATAATACTTCATTGTACATACCAATAGTAACATCGCTTAAAGTTACCTCCTTCTCCGCTACCAGAGTTGAGGCATCTGGCCCATACCATACTTTTACTGTAATAGTACTGAAACTGGCATCAGAAGGGAAGAAACGCACTTTTGTAATAAAACTCCCATCACAATCTTCAAGCATACCAGCATCCCAACGTGCAGCACAGGAAAATGACCCTTCTTCGCTAAGCCCAAAGTCACCACCAACATTACCATAGTTATCCCAGTGTAACAGACAGTAATTCCCAGGATAATCTATATCTGGTGATTCCCAACAAACCTCAATTCCCAAATTATCTTCTGAATTCCAAACATATTCTCCAGTAAGTTCAGCAGGAGGCTTGCAACCACGGTAAACAGATATATTATCGATATACCAGCCAACGATATTGTAGGAGTTTTGTCCAATGGCATTAAATCGTATTTGAAAAACATCCTCCATAACCCTATGCGGCAATTCGATACGATTAAAAGTAAAATCGAAGGAGCCATTATTGACAAAGTTTTCAAGTACACTCCAAGGGCCATTGTCTATTCTGTATTGAACCACCAGTTTTTCTGTATGTGTTGTATTCCTGTCCTCAAGTTTCAGGTCGAAGTCCAGAAAAATGTTACCTTCACTTAGTGAATCTGCTATGAGAAAGTTACTTGTCAGTGAGACTGAATAATCTTCTTCAATTAGCGGCTCCCACGAAAATTCTGCTGAGGGGGCATCATTGCCAATAGAGGAATTAATCACCCAGTTTGCACTGTCAGTTTGCCATTGCTGAAACTCGAATGAGTTTTGTGCCCAGTCTTCAATAAATGGAAGATCCATTCCCCAAACAACCTCAACTGTTTCGGTTTCTGTAAACATCGACTCGCCTGTTTGCAGTGTTGTATCAAAAACAGTAAGATCGTAAATTGCTAAAATATTATAAAAGTAAGTGCCCGGATTAAGTGCTGTGTCAACAAAAACAAAGTCAAAATCAGGTGGTACTAAAGAATCGTAAAGTATATTTGTAAGCGAATCGCCATTTCGGTAAATATTGAAACTTAACACACCATTGGGTACGCTGTCGCCATTTGCATTTACGGGCGGATTCCAGATAAGCGGGACTTCGTTAGTATTGTAAATATAATCATCGGATAAATTGCGGGGTGGGTGGAGGTAGGTTGAGTTCCAAATATATTCAACAGGAGCAGAAAGTCCACAAGAATAAAGAGCCCTTACTTTAGCGTAGTACTCTCT
>JAOZNY010000040.1:14559-17837 GCA_029933565.1 Bacteroidales bacterium | reverse complement strand
AAGACTTTTTTAAGCCTCGCATTTGCGAGGCTTTTTTTTTGGTTTTTTTTTGTTTTTTATTATTAACTATCCAGAATATCAAAAAAACAAGCAGCCACAATCAACTGTTATAGGTGCAAATTCTTTTCTTTAAATCAATGGCAATTTAGTAAGTTTGCACACGTTATAAAACATAATTCATTAGTTTGAAATTGAGCAATAAAAAAGTTACTTACTTAGCAATCCTTGTCATCTTTATCCTATTGACAAAGGTGGGTATTGCTCAGAACGATAGCATTCCAACTATTGCTGACACTCTAAAGCCCAGTCTTCCTGACTTATCTATTCTAAATAAAGACACTATAACTGAGTCTATTGACTCAATGCTTATTTATTATTTCTACTCAACAGTTGAAAACCTAAAATCAAATGACTTTCACGATATTGACACTTTATTGACAAAAGCCCATCAATTCAATCCACTTGAAGCTAATAATGGAATGTATTTGACACTAAGCAATATTGGGCTGGCACACAAAAATATTGTCTTCACTCCTGAAACGACTACCGGATACGATATGCGGGTAAATTCGTTTGACAAATATATTTTCTCAAATGAGAAAGTAAAATACTACAAACTTTACATACCACACTCTAAGGTTAGTTATATAATGGGCTCGAATAAAGAGCAAAACCTAAATGTAAAACTAAACAGAGAGATAATCAAGAATTTAAGTTTTGGTTTTGAATTTGGACTTAACAACTCCCCTGGACCTTATAAAAGAAGTAAATCGAATGATACCAGAGTATTTTTTACAGGACAATATTATACAACTAATAAGCGCTATGGGGTAATTGCCAATTACCGAAACAGCAGAATAAGAGTAGAGGAAAATGGTGGAATTGTTAACGACAGTATTTTTGAAGAGAATCAGGAATTTGACAGGCGTGTTATTGATGTAAACCTAAACGAGGCATCGCAGAGGATGACTATTTCGGGATTTTATGTTGAACAATATTTCAATCTACTCAAGCCAAAATATAAAAACGATTCAATAAAAAGAAAGATAGATGCCGGACATGTTTCATATTCAATTAATTATTTAAGAAATCAACTCATTTACGAAGATGGCAACCCGATAAGTGATTTTTACCAGCCTTTCGCCCCTCCTATTGATTCTATAGCAACTTTCGATTCTGTTTATCAGTCGAAGATTACAAATAAACTTATGTGGTCGAGCCTTGGTTATAACGAAGATGAAATTAGCAAAGTATTCTATTTATATTTTGGTGCAAATTATGATTTCATTACACAAACCCTTGCCTACGACTCCGTAAAAACGACCTATAATCAAATTCAACCTTTTGGGGGAATCTCTTTAAACTTGTTTAGAAGCATGCACTTAAAGGCTTATGGCGAGTTGGTTTTAAGTGAGTTTAGTGGTGGTGATTACAAAATTAAGGCTGATATTAAACAGCATTTAGGTACACGCGACAGAAATATTGGAGTAATTGATGCTGGAATTACTCTATTGAACAGAAAACCTTTATGGTGGTATGAAAACTATCAATCAAATAGGTTTAGGTGGAGCAACGAACTAAAAAAAGAAACATCGATGCTGATTCATGGAAAATATTCCTGGAAGCAAATTAGCGGTGGATTTAAGTTTAACACTTTTTCAAATTACACTTATCTTGATGATTCAGTTAAACCCAGTCAGTTGGAAAGCACAGAAACTCATCTGCAACTATTTATTGAGGGCACTATCCCAATTAAAAAATGGGGTATTAATACTCGATTGGTTTATCAAAATACCAGTCAACCAAATATTATCAGAATACCAGAATTTAGTGGTAAGATAAATATTTTCTTTAAAAGTAATATCTTTAAAGACGCGGCCACAGTACAAACAGGTCTTCAGTTTACATATTTTACATCCTACTTTGCTGATGCCTACATGCCAGAGTTAAGAGCATTTTACCTTCAAAATGATAAAAAGATAGGAAATTATCTTTATGCTGATTTTTACCTTACCCTAAAAGTAAAAAGGGCTGCTCTATTTTTTAAAGCATCACACCTAAACAGTTATCTGGGAAATTACAGTTACTACAACGCTCCACATTACCCATCGCGCGATGCCAGATTTTATTTTGGTATTTCATGGCGATTTTATAATTAGGCTTGGAGGGGTTGCTGGTTTCTTGTTGCTGGTTGCTGGTTGCTGGTTTCTTAGCTCTTGAATCCTGACTCTTGGCTCTTGACTCTTAAATTAAACCTTCCTATATTTCATCATTGCTTTCTTTTTCCAATAGTTCTTATACCAAACTATCAGTCCTGAGATTAGCACAAAAAGAATTATTAATCCTGCCAGTGGGATAAATAAAATATAGTATTTCCCAAACATGAATTTATACATTCTTGCTGTGTGAATTTCAAGGGCAACATTCCATAACGACATTTTTTGTTGTTCAATATGTGTTGGCATTTCAAAGTATTTACCAGTTTGGCCAATTATGCCTGCACCAGTGTTAAAATCGAAATACACTTCGCCAATTTCAAAATCATCTGAATAGCCTGTTACCAGAAATTCCCCCAGCGGAATACGTTTGTTGGTATCGGGCTCAAACTCCTTCTGCTTAATCGCATCGTAAACAAAACCTGTTGAATGATTCCACTTAAAAAGCCCCTCGAATGAACCTATAAGAATGTTGACAGAATCAATTTTCTCAAAGGTATTTATCCCCATAACACTTAATGGAGGCTGAGTTGTAAACTTTTTTAATTTACCTGAGAAGTTTAGATTAGAGTAATAAATTGCATCGGGTGTACCAACATAAATAAGTCCATCTTCTTGGTCAACAATAATTCTTCTTAACTTATCAAACCAAGGATTTGGAGTGTCGAGTTCTGTAAAAGGAATCTTCCCTACCTTCATTTCTCCAATAATAGCAAGTAAAGGAGGCCTTAAAAATATCCCAGTAAAGGTTGTAATTATAAGAAATACTATGGTAATCCAGCCAATTTTATTATGCCATTTTAGAGACCAATTATTAATGCGTTTCAATCTTTTTACTTTATGGCCAATTTTACCTCTTTTCATTTTCACAAAAAGAGGGACCATAAAATATATTAAACCTGTAATGGATAAAAAAACGAATATCAAACCTATAAGATCAACAAGCAGTTTGCCTACTGAACCATAAATTTCACCACTGTGAATAACCCACAGTGTTTTAAACAATCCTACCTTATTATCAAAATCATCGCCTTGCGGAAGTTGTACTTTTATAAATGATTT
>JAOZNY010000040.1:0-14459 GCA_029933565.1 Bacteroidales bacterium | reverse complement strand
GTATCGTCAACAAACATTGCTTTTATCGACTCATAATCCTTAAGATTAATACCCATAAAATTTGCAATAAGCTGTATCATATCAATTTCGCTAGGATGGGTTTTACCATCGGCCTGAGCAATGCCAAAAAGATATTGAACCAGCATCATCCTCGAGCCATAATCCATATACTGCGATATCTGCCTACTAACATCCTGCACATTAAGGTCTTGCTTAAGTATTTCTCCCAACATTTTAATGTACTGAGGTGATTTTGCAGTCCCAAAATTATTGTCTAAAAACCTTTTTACGTAATCAAGTTCAGAGCGCTTAACAGTTCCATCGGCTTTCATTACCGCTGCTGTAAGAATTAAAAGCGACAAACTAAAATCGCCCGACTGAGTTTGTCCATATTGCTGAGTACCACTACCAGCCCCCGAAAACATAGAGCCCATCATAAAACCAAGCACTCCACCAATTGGTCCACCAAACGCCCAACCTAGGCCTCCACCTATCCACTTGGCATAATTAGTTCCTCCTTTATTCGAATTATTTGAAGAACCTGAGTTTACATATGGTCCACTATCTGTTGAAGAGTTATTTCGGTTATTTCTTCCCGAAGAACTGTAAGGATCATTATTATCGTTCGAATCTGTATTACTTTTTCCGGCAGGGCTTTTCCACTTCATGGCATAATATAGCGCAATACCTATTAGGATTATTATTATTAAATACTTCATATTAAAAATTTGAATTATGGGAGCAGGAATTAAAACATAAAAAACATCCTCTATGCCTTAAAATTAATAGTAAATAATTATTTGCTAAAATTCTATTAATAAAATCAAAAGGAAGTTACCAAATCATTAATTAATGGCATTCCCAGTTAACTTATTTACATAAAACAATAGTAATAGGCAATTAGCAATCTCCTCTATCCCATCATGTATTCTCTTTCCTCAAATCTTATACCAAACAATTCAAGCTCTGCCAGAACGGGTTTGTAAATATCTTCATGAATAGGTAAGACAAGTCCTTTTCTTTTCAATTTACCTTGTAGGAAAAGTTTTGTTGTAATAGCCAAGGGGAGTCCTACAGTCATAGCCATAGCGGTTTCCTCATGATTTTTACCTTCAGCAACCATTGCGGATATTATCATTTTCTCTTCTCCATTAACCTCAAATTTAAACTCGTGCTGCATGATTAGCATATCCCTGTCGTGAGGGTCCATAGTCCATTTCTCAAGCAGCAGTTTTAAAAGAATTTGAGCAGGTGTTGCATTTTTAAGACCAATCTTTCTTTTGTCAAATATCCCTAGCCATTTTAGTTTTTCCATCACTACAGGATCGCAGGCATTAACACAATATTGCTGTAGTTTAATTTCAACTGGCATATTTGGATCGAAACGAAGAAATAAGTTAATAAACTGACGATACGTCATGTTCTCTGAATCTTCTATTGTATAAGTATCTTCGGTTGCTCCCAATCGAACAAATACATTCCATGCTTTTGAAAATCCAGGACGTCTAACTGTTCCCCTGTACATAGATGGGATATCCTCAAGTCCATAAATTTCCCTATATCCCAAAGAATCGCGATTTGCATAAACTTCAAAATCGCCATAACTAAGAATTTTACGTTGCATAACCCTATCGAAAAGACGATGGTAAGGAATATATTTATAGCGGCCAGCATTTATAAACTTTGACTCACCATTTCCTGCAAGAACTACATTTCTAGGATTCCATGTAAATTTATAATTCCATGGGTTGTTGTCAAACTCTGGGGCCACAAGACCACCTGTAAAAGAATAAAATGACTTTATTTCGCCACCTTCGCTTTTTATCCTGTCAATAACATTCATCGCCGACATATGATCGATACCGGGATCAACACCCAACTCCATCATAATAGGGATACCTGCTTCTTTTGCCTTTTCACTCAAAGCCTTAATCTCAGGTGTAGCATAAGATGCTGTTAGCATTGGTTTTTTTAACTCAATGCATTTTTCTGCAACTTTCAAATGCATAAATGCCGGAAGCATCGAGATTACAATATCGCAGGCAGCAATTGATTTATGTGTCAGTCCTTCATCTTCAATATCAAATTTCATTGATTTGCCATACTGACTACCGTTAACCTTCTTTCTGGCCACCTCTTCGTCGATGTCGCCAACAGTAATTTCCCATTGATTTTCTTCTGCGTTTTTTAGCAGATAATCAATTAAACTAATTGTTGAGAGCCCTGCTCCCAGGATTAAAATATTCTTCATCCTTTTTTAAGTAAACTGTTTAATTTATTTGATTTTAAAATTGGTCAATATTATAAAATGTTTCTTTTTATTTACTTGTTTAGCTTATTATAAATACTCTTCAAGATACTTATAATCAGGTGTAAGTTCTCCTTTATGAAGAATGGTTGCCCTTTTTATTTCAGCCGGAATATCTAATTCTTCGAATGAGTTGTTATAGTCGGCGGATGCAATTTTTGGCATAAAACCAATAAGTGCATCACTGAAAGTTTGTGAAGATTCGCGAGGTAATTCGCTAGGCAGAATATCAACAGCCATAATTAAAAGTCCATCGCCATTAAAACCCATTGTAGGTTCACCTGTGGCAGGATTATAAACAAAAACAGGATCTTCTATTTCAGTTCCTTTGTGAGTACATTCAATGGATCCATCGGGGTCGCAGGTTACATCACCAACTACACTTAATTTTGGATTACCATCTGCAAACAAACCTTTCAAATATTCCTTAGTTACTATTCTAGGGTAATTATCATCCCAATACATGCAATTCATTAAAATAGTCATGTGAGGGATATATTGTTCAAACTGACTCTCAAAACGTTCAGGATGATTGTAGTATTCCTGAAGATCAAAATCTTTTCCCTCTTCTAATGGTTTCGACAAATGTTCTTCTTTAAATACAACTACATAAACTTTCTTATTTGAAATATCTTTTTTATTCTTTAGTCCAATAAGTTCATCAGGGCTAATTTCTTCGGTAGGTAAAAGGTCAAGTATTTCTTTAGCACCATTTGCAACATTACCATATCCGGTAATGCCAACAACCAAAGGTGAAACACTTTGTGGAAGTCCGTTTTCTGCAATAAAATTACCAACTTCTTTAATAACTGCTTTTGCTTCAACCAACGAATTGTATTTGTGTGTTTGCTTTATTTTTAGGAAACAGTTTTCCAATCCTTGAACATTCCACCTTTGCCCAAGCGACCAAAGTGAGTTTATCATCCCGGCCAAACCGGCAAACCTACCAAAGAAGATTAGTCTTTTGCCACTGTCATCAGCAATTTTTTCATAGTCAATTAGAGTAATCTTACTGTCCATCATATTCTTTAAAAGAGGCATATTATATGACTGCCCTTTTATGGTATGAGAAAAGAAAATATAAGCCTTACCTTCTCTAAAATATCCTATCGGCATTTCTTTTACTCCCAGGATAACCTGAGAATCTGTTACTTCATCTACGATATCGGCTCCTGCATCCTTAAATTCATCATCATTGAAAATCCTTTTAGGAGACCTAACCACTTCAATGTCTATTCCTTTTTCAATTAATTGTTTTACATGATCCGGAACCAAAGCAATCCTTCTTTCCATCACATATTTATCTTCGTATCTAATTCCTACTTTATGCATAATAATTTTGTTTTCTATAATCAGCAAACTTAAAAAATATAAATACGGACTTATAAAAAAATAGTTTTTTTTTATAAATATTTACTAAATTTTAGAAAAGATAAAATATCTGAACAATTACTGTTTTTAGAGGCTAATTAAAACGTTCACCATTAAGAATTACTGTTTCAACTTTGTTTGTTCCATAATAATATGGCAAATATTCGTAGGATGGAATTTCGCTAGTAATAATTACATTTGCTTTCTTCCCTTTGGCAATACTTCCCAACTCCTTGCTCAAACCCATTGCATAGGCGGTGTTAATTGTTGTTGCGTTTATGGCTTCTTCAGGTAGCATTTTATAAGCAATGCTTGCCATTGAAAGAATAAATTGCATATTACCGGAAGGCGATGAACCTGGATTAAAATCGCTGGCCATTGCAATTGGCAAACCGGCATCAATCATTTTACGGGCTGGTGCATAAACCATTCCTAAAAAAAATGCTGCACCGGGCAATATTGTTGGCATAGTTTCGGAGCCTAGCAAGGCTTCAATTTCTTCATTTCCGGTAAACTCCAAATGATCGACCGAAAGAGCATTATACTTTACTCCAGTCTGAATACCTCCAGAATAATCTAATTCGTTGGCATGTATTTTACCTCGCATTCCATATTTCTGTCCTGCTTCCAGTATCCTTTCTGTATCTTTTACAGTAAAAAAACCAACATCACAAAATACATCCAAGTAATCTGCTAACTTCTGTTCTGCTACACGAGGCAACATCTCATTAATTACTAAATCTACGTACTTCTCTTGCTTACCCCTATACTCAACTGGAATTGAATGAGCACCAAGAAAACTGGCCTTTATTGTAAGTGGTGAATGTTCCTTTAGTTTTTTTATCACCCTAAGCATTTTAAGTTCGCTTTCGGTTGTTAGCCCGTAGCCACTTTTTATCTCAACAGCACCTGTTCCGTAAGCAGCAATTTCATTTAACCGTTTCATTGCAGAATTAAAAAGTTCTTCCTCACTTATTTCCTTCATTTTCTTTGCTGAATTTAATATTCCACCTCCTCGTTTAGCTATCTCTTCATAGGATAAACCTTTTATTTTATCAATGTATTCTATTTCACGGCTAGCAGGATAAACCAAATGAGTATGCGAGTCGACAAAAGTAGGCATTACCATTTTACCACTTGCATCAATAACTTCCATGTTCGGAAATTTATTAGAAATCTCTCTTTCATTAAACTTGTTCATTGGACCAAATTCTTCAATTTTCCCTTCTTTAAGAAAAAGCCAGGCATCTTTTAAAATTTGCATCTTCTTCATTTCCTGCCCTTTAACATATAGTTTTGGGGTGTCTTCAATTTGCAATAACTCTTTAATGTTCTTTATTAAAATTGCCATTCTTTTATTATTTAATGTGTTAACTTACCATCTTTAGAAATCAAGAAAGTCTATATTTCAATTCCGTTTTCAATAAATTAGTATAATTTACAAAACTATAAAATACATTATAAGCAACCAATAATAATTCTAAATTGTCTGTAATTCTTAAAGCAATAAAACCTTATGTTAAATATAGGTATATTTGCGCGCGAAATTTATTTAGGAAATACTTCAAACACATTATTTTATGAGATCAAAATTTTTACTTAGTCTTTTTGTCCTTTTTGCCTTTTCAGCAGCAATATTTGCAAAGGATGTATTGCGTAACCAGGCGGAAAAAGTTGCTGTAAACTTCTTTTTCGAGAAAACAAACACTTTCGGACAAGGCCTTAATTATCTTGACATTAATATTATCGACTCTTATAAAGTTGCCGATGCTTATTATGTTATTAACTTTAGTGATGGTTGGGTTGTAGTTTCAGCCAATGATGCAACTGTTCCTGTTTTGGGTTACAATGTAAGTGGCTCCTACCCTAGTTCTAATGAACAATCATACAACTTTCAAAGTTGGATGCAACATTATACTGATCAGGCTTCATTTATTATTGAAAATGAAATTAAAGCCACATCAGAAATTACATCACAATGGGATAAGTATTCGACAAACAACCCGAATATTTTATTAAATGGTGACAGGGATGTTACTACACCATTATTAACAACACTTTGGAATCAGGATGATCCTTACAACTTACTTTGCCCTGAGGATAATGCAGGTCCTGGTGGTCATGTTTATGTAGGATGTGTGGCCACTGCAATGTCGATGATTATGCATTACTGGCGATACCCAAACACAGGCTCAGGTACTTATTCTTACTACCAATATCCTTACGGTGTTATTTCTGCTGACTTTGGAAGTGCCACCTACGAGTGGGATGGTATGCAAGACCAAATAAACAATAACAACCCATGGGAGATTGCAGAGATTGGATTCCATGCTGCAGTTTCAGTACAAATGAATTTTAGCCCTGACGGATCAGGTTCATATAGTTGGGATGTTCCCGGAGCATTGGAAGATCACTTCAATTACTCTTCGCAAGCACAATATATTGAGAAAGATAACTATTCTACTTCGGCTTGGGAAAACTATATGCAAAACGAAATTGATGACGGACACCCATTATATTATTCAGGATTTAGCACAAGTGGTGGACACGCTTTTGTTTGCGATGCTTACGAAGGAATGAACTATTATCACTTTAACTTTGGCTGGAGCGGCTCAGGAAATGGTTTCTTTAGCCTGCAAAATGTTGGTGGTTTTAATAGCGGACAAGGTATGGTAAGAAATATTATTCCTGGTGATGCAAACTACCCCTACATTGCAACTGGTGCCGACACATTAATTATGCCTTCAGGATCAATTACGGATGGCAGTGGACCTGTTGAGGGATATACTGCTGGTATGGATGCATCCTGGTTAATTTCTCCTCAAACAGAAATGGACTCAATTGAAAGTATCTCATTATCATTTGTTGAATTTAGTACCGATGCAAATGATTATTTGAGAATTTATAGTGGAAATGATGAAAACGGAACTTTATTAGGTGAATATTCGGGCTCAACAATTCCAGAGCAAATAAACTATGATGGAAATGAGATTTTTATCACATTTACTACAACTGGATCAAATACAGGATTTAAAATGGAGTACTCTGCATCGGCACCAACCTGGTGTAGTGGAGCACAAACTTTTACAGAACCAACAGGTAGTTTCGGCGATGGTAGCGGTGATTTTTATTATGATAATGGTACTACTTGTACTTTTGTAATTGATAATCCTGAAGCAGTAAGAATTACTCTTGAGTTTACCAGTTTCTTAACAGAAGAAGGTGCAGATAGAGTGAAGGTTTATAATGCAAATTATCAGGAAATTGCTGACCTTTCAGGACAAGAAATCCCTGAACCTATTGTTGAGGAAACAAATGCATTATTCATTACATGGACCACAAATAACGCAGTTCGCGATATTGGTTGGTCTGCTGAATATTTTATTGATGGTGTTGGTATTGATGAAAACATTGGTAATTATGAAAATGTTTCGGTTTACCCAAATCCATCTTCTGATATTTTGAATGTTAGTTTTGAACTTGAAAAGGCAGGAGAACTGGAAGTTAAACTAATTAACCTTAATGGTCAAGTGATAAGAAATGAAGTAATAAATAACTTCAACGGACAGTTTAAACATTCATTTGACATAAGCAATGAGGCTAAAGGAATTTATATCTTGAGCATTATTAGTGAAAAAGGCAAAATAGATAAGAAGATTGTTTTAAGATAGTTACTAGAATTACAAAAAAAAAGTGCTTTCAAATGAAAGCGCTTTTTTTTGTGATAAAGTTGTTAAAAGTTGATTACGTTTATACAAAAAAAACAAAAAGAATGATTGAGTTTATTTATGACACACCCCTGATTCCCCTCTCAAGAGTGGATAGTTGGAAATCATTTTTTTTGTTTTTAATCACAATATTTTAACTTTAACAACTTGGATTATTATTTGTATTTCTTATTCTTTCATATCATCACTTTCACTCTCTGGTTTTTCCTTTTTACGAACTCGTTTAAAAAATTCTCTTAGGTTGTTGAACTCCTTACGGTAAGCAATACCAACTCCTTGGGTATATGGCGAAACCTTGTCGTAACTGTTGTAATAATACCATGAGTTAACATTGGAATGGTTAAACGCTTTCAATATCCATCTTCCATCAGCAGTTAATTTATAGGCGATATTAACATCGCCTACAATATTACTGGCATTTTGCTGTGAGCGATCGTAGCTAACTCCAAAATTGCCATCAATTATCAACCTGTCGTCGAAAAGTTGAGTTGACAAAGCCACTTCAAACTCCTCATCCGTAATGTTATCGCCAGGTTTATAATTTACGCCTATGTCAAAATCATCAGATATTTGCGAAAGCATACCACTTAACTGATTTGTAAGTATAGTGTAATATGACGAGGATAAATTAATACTTGATGCATTACTAAAACTAAATGTCCCCAGTACCAGAAGTGAAATCATCTGCTGGTTTACCATAGCCTGGTTAGTAGTATCCAATTGGGCATAAACTGCTCTCTGCAAATCAGGATCAAGATCTGGCATTGCTATTTCAAACTTAATAGTAGGGTTCATCAATTGGTCTTTTAGGATGATATTGCATTCAACATTAACTTTGTTCTTATATGTTGCAGAACTATCGATAACAACTCCAAGGCTTGCTAAGTTTGCTTTAACCTTATAAAGTCCTCTAATATTAATATTTGCGGTGTATGGGTCACCGGTCCACGATATTCGTCCACCTTTTACTAGTTCAAATCGCTTGTTTACCAAATTCTCAATGGTAAAATGAAAAAGCCCCTTTTCAACAATATACTCTCCGAAAAGTCCAAAATCACCATCTGAATTAACTTCCATTTTCAAATCACCAGTTCCCTGGGCTTCAATACTTCCCATATCTGATGGCATGGCAATATTTATCCTTGCTATCGGTGTTATATCCATTGCCAAATCAATAGCATATTTGAGTTCATCAATTTCTTTCTCTTCTTTCAACTTTAGTTTCTTCACATTTTCAGCCTCAGCAATACTATCAAAATCTGATTTTATAAATATTATGTAATCCTTATCGGCAAGTTCTGTTGTATAATCAAGAGGCAGATAAACCCTAGTCCCTTGTTTTGTTGATGTAGTAATATCCAGTTTAATATCATCAGGAGCACCTGTTATCCTAATATCACCACTCAAAATACCTGTACCATAATAAAGGTCATTCATTTTTCGTGTAGTATTAAAAAACAGTAGTTTATCGCTAGAAATACTAACGTCAAGCCAGGGGTTACTCAAATTATGATGCTTGAGAAAACCGCTAATTCGTGCACTATTACCCAATGTATCATATAAAACTAGTTTATCAAAATGTATCATATTCTCTTCAAAAACTATGAGATTTGAAAAAGAATATCTTGTATTTAGGTAATTAATTAGCAAACTGGTTTCGTTGATGCTTGCAAAGCCTGTAATAACAGGTTTCTCAACTGTTCCCTTAAGAGTAATTTCTCCGGTTGTATTCCCCTTAATTTCGGAAACATAGGATTCTAGAAATGCCTCAATGGCCGGAAGTTTAAATGCTGTAAACCGAGCCTTAATATCCAATGCATCATTTTCATTAAATGGATAATAATAACCATCAGCATGGAATAATTCATGCATTCTTTTGCCGGTGTTATCAACAATATGGGCTTTTAAATAAATCGATTTATTGGTGTTATCCCAGGAGTTCATTAAAAGTGCTTTACCAAGATATTGACCATTAAGCCCAAATCCTTCAATACGTATATTTGAAAGTAAGGTAGGGTTCTTTCCAATCATTCCCCACTTCACATTACCATTTATTATTCCATCAAAATTAAGATTATAAGGATCGCTTAGAATATCAAAATGCGAGATGTCCCATTTATCGAAATCTATTTCAAGTTCGTCTGACTCATTTTTTGGATACCTTCCATTTACCAGGAGGCTAGAATTACCTGCTGATATATTAAAAGCACTAAAGGCCACTCCAAGCGAATCAAAATAAATACGATTTGCAGAATCAAGAGTCCATTTTACATTGTTAATAACCACATCCAATTCGTTAATCCTTAAAGTATCGACAACAGTACCATTTTCCAATTTACCCCTAATCAGACCTTTTGTTAATAAAATCGTATCGGTGTTAAACCACAAAAAATCAAAACCAAGAACACTGTCACCAATACTACTCAGCATCTGGAAATTATCAAGACCAAGAACTGTTTTATCGCTTGAAGTACTATCTTTGAGAATTATGGTTTTAATATCATAATTGAAGTGTATTTTCCCATTTGTGGTTTGAGCACTTACATTATTGTCCAAAAAATCAATCCCATAAAAGTTTACCCTATCCGACGATAAGTTTAAATCAACTAATTTCTTATTAAAATCGAAAGACAAATCTGCTCTTGTTCCATCTTCAAGTTCAAGTCCTTTAATAAAATGATCGTGAATAATTCTACTGTCTTTAATCTCCACTGTGAATTTGGCATTCTTACTTACAGTATCCTTTAATTTAACATTTGAAAATGGATAGTAATAATTAATTAATCCCAGACTATTGTCAGCCAATTCCATAAAAAGGAAATCGCCACTTAAATTTGCATCAGCAATATCTGATTGCAAATCCAGTCTGTGACCAGTTTTTTCGTTGTAGTTTTTAGTAAGATAAATTGAATCAATATTATAAATATCATCTTTAATCTTCAGTCTTGAATTCTTCAGCAGCAATTCGGCAGTTAAATAATTGGCATCGAAACCCATTATTTTTAAGTACATACTTGTTGCCAGATTAAATTTACCATCATTCCATAATCCAAGTTTATCGATATTTACTCTTTTGATTTCAGCATTTACTTCAAGCGATGGTTCATTATTCGACTCAAACATCAAACGTCCATCGGCCATTAAATTTTTATCACCAATCCTAAAAGTACTTCTTAATGAATCTTTTGAATAATTCCCTTCCAATTTAATTCGATTAAAATTATAGCCCATTAAACCAACAGAACTGATTAATGTTTTAAAATTATAAATTAAGTCATCCTCATTTTCTCCTTTAATCTCTACATCAGCATTAAAAAAAACAGGTGCTGTTATTTCGTCAATCTGCAGTATTTTACCAATATTCAAGTATTCACCCGCTAGTTTTGCACCCACATAAATACTGTCATTCTTGTTTTCGTTAAAATTAACTTCTGCAAGCAACTTACCATTTGGGAGACTAATTTCAAGTTTTGATTTAAAATTCCCATAATAACCTAAAAAGTTGCCTGTTACCGAGATGTTGTCAGCACATTCTATTTCGAGCGGAACATCAATATTTCTTTCTTCAATTGGTAAAACAAAACTCTGAATATCACATTTGCTTGTTCTGAAATCATGAATTCCCAAACTAATGTATGAGTCAAAAAAATCGGGTAGCCCCTTGATATAAACATCGCCTGTAAAACTTGTATTTTTGGCATATTCCAAAACAATATTATCTCCGTTTAATTCATTTACTTTTCCTTGAACACTTCCGGAAACAATAATCTTATCAGGCATTTCAAACATAACATCCGAAAAATATCCCAAATCTGTCAAATCCAATTCCGAAGGGCGTATCTCACCTATAATATTTACTGAATCAATAAACTCACTCATCGTTTGATAAGACGAATAATAAAAGTCAAGATCAAAATCCAATTTCGATTTATCAGTTGAAAGTTTACTGTTGTATGCATGCAAACCATTAGAGCCTATTGAAAAGTCAGCACTCAAATTTTGTATTCCCAATCCACATTTCTCAACAGCCTGAAGCATCAGCACCTTAGTGTTAACTGAATCATTAATTAAGTAAAAATCCTTTAGGTAACCATTAATGCCATTTATAACAATATCGGCATAATCCATACCTTTCTCATTGGTATAAGATTTTGTTTCATCAAAAAGCCGAAATACCGAGTTTGTTAGTCTTATTTCTTTTGAATATAATTTAAAATTATTCCCACTTCCTCCACTTTGTGTAGAATCTAAACCCAGAAACATCAAAAGAGCAGAAGTCTTATCATCCTTATACCTCCCATAAGTAAATGAGGCACCATCAATTTCAATATTACTAAATTCAATCTGACCTGTCCATGCAAAGTGGGGCATTGCTAATAAAGAATTCAACTCTAATATTGGGTTATTTTTATGATCGTAGGCTTTTACACCAGATAAATACAGTCCATCAAAAAAACTAAAATTCATTGATTCAATACTAATCTCCCTATCCATATTCTCTGACACCCATTCTGTTACCAGTCGTGCACTGAGTGTTTGAATCAAAGGGCTCCTAAATAATATAGTAAGTGCTAATGGTAATGAAACAATCACCAAAAGGGTATAAAATATAAACCTTGCAAGCCTTTTTTTAATATTTTTGGCGACTGATATTTTCTTCAAATGAGCACTTATATTTTAGGCATCGAATCATCTTGCGACGACACATCTGCTGCCGTTATAAAAAACACACAATTACTTTCTAACGTTATTGCAAATCAGGATGTCCACAAATCGTTTGGTGGCGTAGTACCTGAACTTGCTTCGAGGGCTCACCAGCAGAATATTATCCCTGTTGTTGAGTTTGCCCTTAACAAAGCAAAGATAAAGAAAAATCAGTTGAGTGCCATTGCTTTTACTCGTGGCCCCGGATTGTTGGGTTCCTTACTTGTGGGAACTTCATTTGCAAAATCATTTTCACTTGGACTGGGTATCCCAATGGTTGAAGTTGATCACCTGAAAGCCCATATTTTATCGCATTTTATTGGTAAGGAATATGGTGAGGAAAAACCAAATTTTCCGTTTTTATGCCTTACTGTTTCGGGAGGCCACACACAGATTGTAAAGGTGGAAAGCCCAACAAAAATGACAGTTATTGGAAGAACAATAGACGATGCAGCCGGTGAGGCCTTCGATAAAGCAGCAAAAATTATGGGCCTGCCCTATCCCGGAGGACCCGTGATCGACAAATTAGCAAAAATTGGAAATCCCCATGCTTTTGAATTTCCAACACCCAGCATGAAAGGACTTGACTACAGTTTTAGCGGTTTAAAGACTTCATTTTTATATTTTCTAAGAGATAGTCTAAAAATAGACGACGATTTTATTGAAAAAAATAAAGCCGACCTTTCTGCTTCAATTCAATATACCATTGTAACTATCTTACTTAACAAAGTAAAAAGAGCAATAAAAGAAACAGGTATTAAGCAGATTGCAATTGCAGGGGGTGTTTCAGCAAACTCAGGATTAAGGGATGCTTTAACATTAATGGCTAAACAAAACAATTGGAAAACTTTTATCCCTGAATTTCAGTTTACCACAGATAATGCAGCCATGATTGCAATTGCAGGTTACTTTAAATATTTAGATGGTGATTTTGCTGAACAAAATGTTGTTCCTTACGCAAGAAGCAGATTCTAGCAAAGATGGTAAATGATATCTTTAACTATCAACTTTTTACTTTTTTTCAACTTTCTACTCTCAACTTTAAACTTTAAACTTCCTGCTCACCCTTCATCCGGAAATTTATCAGGCTTTGAAAACTCAGGGTTAGTCAAAAATTCTTCATCATGAAGTGTCCTAATAAAATTCAACAGATCTTCTTTTTCTGTTGGTGTTAACTGTACACCACCATCATTCACATGATGCATTAATGGGTTTACGTAAGGCGACATCAGCACCGCATGCGAATAAAACTCAATAACCTCTTCAAGTGTTTCGAATCTTCCATCGTGCATAAAAGGCCCCTGAACTGCAATATTCCTCAAAGTTGTTGCCTTATAGGCACCGTGGTCCATTGGGTCGTTGCTAATTAAATACCTGTCCATAGGATCAGTAAACTCAGTATCTTTTCCATTATTGTAAAACAGATGAGTAGTAAACATTGGGTTACCTGACCCACCATGGCAATGGAAGCAATCGGCACCTTCTTCGGTTGTAAACAACACAAAACCATTTATTTCGGATTGTGAAAGTTGTACCTCACCACGTAAGTATTTATCGAACTTTGAATTTGCAGAAATCAACGTTCTAACAAACTGAGCTATTGCTTTTTCAATATTTGTGAATGTTATATTGTTGCTGCCAAATGCTTTTAAAAACAAATCGGGATACCCATTAAGTGACTGGAATAAGTTAACAATGCGGGTTGTATCGCCATCAATTTCATCTTTAGCAAAAACAGTCAAGCGAACAAAATCCTCTATATTCCGCATATCCTCATCAGGGTTATCTGGATATAAAAAACCATTCCAGCCATAGCCCGAAGTATTCCAAACCAAATTAATCATTGGCAACATTACATGGTGAGTTTTCAAGCCCGATAATCCAATTGGGTGACCTCCCGGAAAGTCAGGGTGGTCAACACCTGCTTCAAAAGCCCTTTTCTGTCGATGGCATGTGGCACAAGTCATTAAACTGTCGGGATGTGTACGACCTGAAAGCCGTTCGTCGTAGAATAAATATCTGCCAAGTTCAATTCCTTCAACAGTCATGGGGTTATCGGCAGGAATATTTAGGATAGTTGGAAAACCATAAGGAATTTCAATTTCATAAGGTGTAGGAACAAAAGGCTCAGGTGTATTATTCTCATTGCAGGAAGCAAAAAACAATGCTACCAAAACCAATAATGCTATGCCTTTATTTAACTGATTAATCATCTCAAAACTACTTATCAAGATTAAAAACACTGAGACGGTAAATACTAAAAACATCCTGACCATTTTCACAACCTATTTTCATGGCTTCCTGATTCTGCATAATATCGCCTCCCCATACATTAAAATCAAAATCGT
>JAOZNY010000433.1 GCA_029933565.1 Bacteroidales bacterium | reverse complement strand
ACTCACGCGACTAAAGTAGTACTTTGTTTTTAAATGAAAGAAATATGAGTTGAAAGTTCAAAGTTGAAAGTAGGGAGTTCAAAGATTAAAGTTGAAAGTTTTGATTGATTAAGGTTACTAAAAAACTATTTTTGTAAAAAATCGAACATCGTATTTTAAAAATAGAATATAGTCCATGCCAACACCTTTAGCAGAAAAACTCCGACCGCAGAAACTTGAAGAATATATTGGTCAGGAACATTTGGTTGGAAAAGGAGCCATTCTTTACCAAAGCATAAAATCGGGAAGTATCCCATCGATGATCTTATGGGGACCTCCGGGAGTTGGAAAGACAACATTGGCACACATTATTTCGCAGTCACTCGACAAGGAATTTTATACTCTAAGTGCTGTTAGCAGTGGAGTTAAAGATGTAAGGTCTGTTATAAGTCAGGCAGCCATGTTTCAGGGAAATGCCGTTTTGTTTATCGACGAAATCCATCGCTTTAGCAAGTCGCAGCAGGACTCACTTTTAAATGCCGTAGAAAAAGGAATAATCACTCTAATTGGTGCTACTACCGAGAACCCTTCCTTCGAAGTAATTTCCCCTTTGCTTTCGCGATGTCAGGTTTACATCTTGAAGCCTTTGGAAAAGAATCATTTAAAGACCTTGTTAAAAACAGCAGTTGAAAGTTTAGAGAAAGAACACGAAATAAAAATTGATTTAAAGGAAACTGATTCTCTTATGCGTATTTCGGGTGGTGATGCCCGTAAATTGCTTAACGCTTTGGAATTGTTTGTTTACCAAAAGAAGGTTAGTTCCAAGAAAATTATCGTAACAAATAAAAGCGTTCTCGAAATAATTCAGGAAAACCTTGCTACCTACGATAAACAGGGCGAGATGCACTACGATATTATTTCGGCTTTTATAAAATCTATCCGCGGCAGCGACCCGAATGCTGCTGTTTATTGGTTGGCACGAATGGTTGAAGCAGGAGAAGACCCAAAGTTCATTGCAAGCCGAATGCTAATTCTTGCTTCTGAAGATATTGGAAATGCAAATCCCAATGCCTTGCTGTTGGCCAATACTTGTTTCGATGCAATAAGTAAGATTGGCTGGCCCGAAGGAAGAATAATTCTTTCACAAACTGCTGTTTACCTTGCCAACTCTCCAAAAAGCAATTCTACATATTTGGCCATTAAAGATGCACAAGCCTTAATTCAACAAAGCGGAAACCTTGCTGTGCCACTACATCTGCGCAATGCTCCCACTAAACTGATGAAAGACATTGGCTATGGCAAAGATTACAAATA
>JAOZNY010000039.1 GCA_029933565.1 Bacteroidales bacterium | reverse complement strand
AACATTTAATGAATAAGCGGTAGTAATACGGTTTGCCATGGCATTGAAATAACTGTCGTAGCCACTCATCCATCTCTTCTCACCACCATAGGCCATGCCACCATATTCTGCCACAGTGGGATTACCTGCCCCTTTCATTATTTCCATCGATGTAAAATAACTTACGCCTCCATAAAGATTACCGGCATTCCAGAAGTTCCATGTAAAATGTGTTGGATATTGATTTTCAGGTACATTGCCTGGCAGTTCCCTTATCCTGTTTGCTTCGTAAGTGTAATTGTAACCCACCAAAGCAGCTTGTCCGCACGAATATCCTGCCTGATTGTAAGCTGGGCGGAAACATGCTTGGGTAGAATTGTCGAGAGAGTAGGGCAGCAGTGGGGCGTTTGGCCCTGTGTAAATTTCAGGGATGGGTAGTTGGGGAAGCCCACACAAATACGCCGAATCCACTTTGCTCATGTTTCCAAGCGTATTATTATAAATTATTCTTTCCTGTTCCGATTGCAGTTGTTGTGCTTGCGTATAAAAGCCAACTAGCAAAAAAAACAATAAAAGAAGATTTGTATTTTTCATAATGAATAAAATTATCTGTAAAAATCAGAGATAAAAGTTGTTAAATTTCAATATCTCGTAGTTTAAAATTGAAAAATTGATTTCCGATAACTCCCATCTTGAGAGGGGAATAAGGGGTGTGTCATTAATAATTTAATCATTTTTACAATTTTTTTAACTTATTCCCTTTAACTTTTAACAACTAAATAGTATAAAACACTTCTGATATTTACTTTACTTATTAATTTGTCATTTTTATAAGTTCCCGTTCCTTTGTTTTAAACTAAACAAATCTATAAAAAAAACCTATCTTTCTGTTTTTACTACTCTAAACCTTTTGTTCAACTTTAAAATATGTTTTTCAAAAAGTTCGTAACTTAAAATCGGAATTATTATCGATAAGCCAATATTCAGCAAAAGGAAAATCCAAAAGTTATTACTTTCAAATGCCCACATAAATTTTTTAATGATTATGAGAATAAGGATATTGCTGTACATATAAATACCGTAGGAGACTTTTCCAAAATAATGAATTATGCTTTTTGGTGGCAGAATATGTTTGAAATTATCAGCAAAATTAAAGTCTAGCATTAAGATTGAAAAAATAGCAATGGTAAAGAACTTTTTAAAACTTGCTTCAAAATAATTAGACCAAAGCTCGACAGGTTCAAGGCTTAACGACAAAATAAACATTATCAATAAGCCATATCGTACCCATCGGTTTAAACTAAAAGTAAAAGCCTTTTTTGAATAATAGTAAGCACCCACGGCACCAATTACCAAAACATCCATTCTGCTTAAAGTATTCAAATACAAAATATACCAGGTGCTATCAAAGTTTATTGCCGAATACAAACGGAATAAAATACTAAATACTATAAAAGAAATGAAAACCGGCATTAGCCTTTTGTTGGGTACAAATGCAATAATAAAAGGCCAAATCAAATAAAAATGCTCTTCAATACAAATTGACCAGAAATGCCCGAAAGGGTAAGCCCAAACATGAGTTTTTATGGTATGAAAATTATTTAGGAAAAATATGTTTGGAAGATAATCGGGAGAAGGAGTATCGATCCAAATTACTAAAAATGGGGTTATTGCAATCAGGAAAAAATACAAAGGCCAGATTCTAATGGTTCGGCGAATCATAAAATTTTTGATGTTGATTTTTCCGTGCCTTTTTTTTTCTTCAATTAAAATATAGGTGATTAGAAAGCCACTTATCAGAAAAAAGATATCTACCCCAATGCCCAGATTCCTTAAAAAAATATCAATAAATTCGCCAATAACAGTAAACTTAGGCTCATCATTACGAATTAAAAAATCGAGTTGTCCAAACCAGTCAACCCACGAAACGTAAGCGTGTAGAATAACAATCATAAATGCAGCCACAAAACGGAGTACATCAAGATGTTCAAAATAAATCCTGTTAGATTTTTTATTCATGTATTTTAAACAAAAAGTTTATTGCTAACTAAAATGAAAATTGACTTAATTTTGGCAAAAATAAAAATTATGAGTCGAATATGGCTTTTTTTCTTTTTAATGGTGGTAATAGCCTTTTCTTCTTGTAATTATACTTTGAAGAATAAAAGTGAAGAAGAGCCTGTAAGAATTATTGTTGATAAAGATATTTTAATCGACTCAACAGAAAACTGGACTTTAAAACCTGGCTATGAAGTTATCTTTAAGGATACTTTTAAAATAATAGTAAAGGGAAAACTATCGATAAAAGGAAGTAAGACGAATCCGGTAATTTTAAGTTCTGCCGATTCATTACCAGCATGGGAAAGAATTGTGTTTGACAAACCAACTGATAAGTCTTCAATTGAAAATGCTATTTTCCGTAATACTAGAATAATGGGGCATAAAGTAGACTTGAAAATTTCGCATACTAAGTTTTACAATAATTTGCAATTGGATAAATTTGATGCTGTTGTTCGGGTTTATGGAGGCAGTATTCACATTAGTGATTGCTTTGTTGAAGGGAATAATACGGGCGAAGGCTTTTTAATTCATGAAATTATTGACAAACCGGCAATTGTTGAAAACTGTGAATTTCGCGGAATAGCCGATGCCATTGAATTTTTATGGGTGAAACGTCAAGGTAAAATTATCAACAACAAAATACTTGATGTTGAGCAAAATAACGGTGATGGTATCGATTTTAATGGTTGTGATTCTATTCTGATTGAAGGGAATATTTTTGCAAATATCCGTGATTATGGATGCGAAATTGGAAATGACAAATATGGACCTTCAAAAAATATTTTTATCCGCAACAATATTTTCACAAACTGTTCACGTGGTATTGTTGTTAAAGGTGGGTCGGAGGTTTTTGCCCAAGGCAATATCTTTTATAAAAATAAGATAGCGGTAAAATGCCAGGTAGAAACATGGTCGAAGGTTACGGATGCAAATACTTTAATTGTAGAAAATTCGATCTTCAATAATTCAAATGAATTAGATTACTTAAACAATGAAAACTCCATCCTGAAAATTACTAATTCATGTAGCGATAAAACTCTTGACGGCAATTCAAATATTATTGGTACCCCACAGTTTACTGATCCTGTAAATCTAGATTTTTCTTTTTCTGATAGTTCTTCTTGTGGGAAAGTTTTAAAAAGGCATAAATAGAAAAAAGCAATAAGAAATTAATATTGTATTTTTACATTTATAAATTGAAAAATAGCATGAAGAATTCTGATATTCGCTGGCAGCAAAGATTTGTAAATTTCAATAAGGCATTTAGTCAATTGGAAAGATTTGTTCAAAAGGAAGACCTTACTGAAATGGAGGGGCAAGGATTGATAAAAGCCTTTGAATACACTTATGAATTGGCATGGAAAACCTTACAGGACTTATTAAAAGAAAAGGGTTACATAAGTATTATTGGCCCAAAACCAGTAATTGAACAAAGTTTTCAGGATGGATATATTTCAGATGGAAAAGTATGGATGGCTATGCATAAAAGCAGGAACCTAACAAGTCATACATATGATGAAACAACAGCACAAGAGATAATTATGGGTATTAGAAACTCATATTATTATTTGTTTAGCGATTTACGAATTAAATTGGAAGAAGAGAATAAATAGATTTAATGAATCAGCAAACTAAATATGGTCTTGAGGTTTCTGATATTGACAATATTATTGCAATCCTTATTAGGAATAAAAAGATTTCTGAAATTGTTCTTTTTGGTTCAAGGGCAAAAGGCAATTATAGCAATGGCTCTGATATTGATTTGGCAATAAAAGGAGATTCTATAGCCCTGAATGATATTATTGATGCTTCCATAGAACTTGATAATTTGAACTTACCTTATAAAATTGACTTGGTTATTTTTGAAAGAATAAAAGAACAAGGCTTATTGGAACACATTAAAAGAGTGGGCGTTGTTTTGTTTGAAAGAAATATTACCTAGAGAATAAATTATACTTCAAAATGCTAAAGATTGCCCTAAACCCATCTTTCCAGCCTATCTTTTTTCCTTCTTCGTAGGTGCGACCATAATATGAAATTCCAACTTCGTAAACCCTTACATTAGGAATGCGCGAAACTTTGGCCGTTACTTCGGGTTCGAAACCAAAGCGATTTTCTTTAAGTTGTAGGCCTTTAATAATATCGGACCTGAATAATTTATAACAGGTTTCCATGTCGGTAAGGTTTAGGTTAGTAAACATATTCGACAAGGTAGTAAGGAATTTATTGCCCAACGAATGCCAGAAAAACAAAATTCGGTGAGCATTGCCACCCATAAAGCGTGAGCCGTAAACAACATCGGCAAAGCCATCAACAACAGGTTGTAGCAAAACATTGTATTCTTCGGGGTCGTACTCCAAATCAGCATCCTGAATAATTATGTAATCTCCATAGGCTTCCTTAAAGCCCCGGTGCAGTGCAGCCCCCTTGCCCATATTTTTAGGTTGCTCAAAAAGTTTAATGTCGGTATCGGTATGGTCGGCAATATATTTTTTTATTGTCTCAACTGTTTTGTCAGTTGAAAAGTCGTTAACAATGATTAGTTCTTTTTTAAATTCACCAATTAATTTAACATTCAATACTTTGTCGAGTATTAAATGAATGGTGTTTGCCTCGTTGAAGGCTGGAATAATTATTGAAAGTGTTTGTGGCATAAATCAAAAAAATAAAATGCAAATGTAATGGAAATCAACTTATTTTTGTTACATGAAGAGTATAATAATTGTTTCGATTTTATTATCAGGATTTATAGTTAATAATGTTTTTTCGCAAAAGCAGGAAACAGACAGTATAAGTTATTTATTTGTGGGACATTGCTTTCAAGATAATACTATGGGATCGAAAATGGACTTTAGGATTGAGAGTCTTGATAAATCGCCTTATAAAGGTATTTGGCTAGGTGGTGATGTTTGCTCAGAAGCCATGCTCAATTACTCAACTGTGCAATACATTGATAGTGTTGTAGATTTGGGAAACCTTGAAACGCATTGGGCGTTGGGCAACCATGATGCTAGAGAAGGCAATTGGGAATGGTATAATGAATTTACAGGAAGAGATACATATTTCGCATATTCGAGCAATAAAATTACGAGGATAGTAATGAATACAAATCTGGTGCCTACAAATTGTGAAATGATTGAAGATCAATATGAAATAATTAGCAATGTTTGTGATACCATTCAGGATTCAAAATATTTGATTTTGTTGATGCATCACGGAATCTGGAAAGACATACCCGGCCTTATTCAGCCAAATTTGTATGCAAATAGTAATCTGGTTTACTGGAGCGCTACCTGCGATTCGGTTAACACACCATTTGTAAATACAATATATGCAAAGCTTAAGCAAGTTAATAATAGGGGTACTCAGGTGATTTGTGTTTTAGGTGATATGGGAGGTTACAAAAAGACTTTTTCTTCTATTTCCGATGATGGAATTTGGTTTCTGGGATGTGGGTTAAATCATAATGAACCTGACGATGAAGTGTTGATTTTTAATTATAATATAACTAACGAATTCCTTGATTGGCAGTTTCATAACCTGGACTCATTGTATTTAATGAATACCCCTATTGAATAACTATTTTGCCTCTAAAGAAAACAGTTTCTTCTGTTTGATTAAGGATTGAATAAATATAGGATCCTGCACTTAAACCCCCTCTGTTAAATGTGGTTTCCCCATTTTCAATACTAAATGTTTCAATAGTTTGGCCGTTTATATTAGTTATTTTAACAAGTAATTTAGTATTCCCCGAATAAAAAAAGTTTCCTTTATTTCTCATAGGGTTAGGGCCAAATGCAATATCTGGAATTACAGGGTTTTTGTTCTTCCATGTAATACCTTCTATTATTCCATGAGTATTTATTTTAGTAATAACAAGGTTAAAAATACCTAAACTGTCTTGGCTTTGACCGATAACAATACACCCTCCATCATCAGTGCTGATAATATTATTGCCGTAGTCAGTTTTATCACCATCTATTGTCAAACTCCAAATCTCTTCCCCATAGGGGTTAGTTTTAATCAAATAAATATCAGCAGAATTGCTAAAACTTTTAGTGGTTCCTACTAGAAATAAATCCTCATCAGAGTTTTTAATAATAGAAACACAATACTCATAATTTTCTCCACCAAAATTTGTTTGCCACAAAATATTGCCGGCAGTATCAGTATTTGCAAGGAACATATCAAATTTTCCATTGGAATTTGTTTGTGTAGATCCTGAAATATAATAAGTGTCATCTGGCCCATTTAAAATCCCATATCCGAAATCGTGCTCATTTCCACCAAAACTTTTCTTCCATAAAATTTGCCCCTGTGGATTTAGTTTTGCAAGAAAAAAGTCTGCATCATGTTCCTTGTAATTTACATGTACATCATCGAAAAAGCCATCCCTAGAACCAATTATGACAATATCTCCATTTTTATCCTCAATTAAACCCATTCCATAATCATCATATTCGTAGCCAAAACTACTTCGCCAAATCTCATTTCCAGAAGTGTCAGTTTTAATCAATAAAACATCTCCTCTGTTATCGTATCCTCTGCTGTAACCTAATAGATAAAGATAATTATCAGTACTTTTTATAAAATCAAAACCTCTTTCATTTTGTTGTGTCCCATATCCTTTGCGCCATAGTAAATCGCCATTTTTTGATGTTTTCTGAAGGTAAACCTCAGATCTTGATAATCCAATATCCCATGCATCACCTGCCATTAAAAAACCATCGTTAACCTCAATTACCGACCTAATAACATCCCTATGCGTTTTCCCAGTTGTTTCTTCCCATTGAGTTTGAAAGAATTTATTGAGTTTAATAAGGTAAATATCTTCGCTTCCATTTCCAAAACTTCGGGTAGTGCCCACCAGTAAAAAACCTTCATCTTCTGTTTGGCAAATAGCAGTTCCAATATCATTATTTGAGCCACCAAACACAAGGCCGGGAATATTTTGTCCAATCAATGAATGTGTGGCTGATAGAAGAACAATAAAAAGAAAGAAACGATACATCAGTTGTAATTTGAATTTCCTGTAAAAATAAAACAAATTGAAGATTTATGTCGATTATAGTGGGTAGTTTAATAAACAAATAATAAATTACAATGGTCAAATTACAAATAATAACCAATAATTAAAAATCAATAATCAAAACTACATAAAGATCTGAAGCATGATTTTTTGTTTTTTTGTCAAGTTTATTGCTTAGAATATAGTTTATTGCAAGATAATACATGTGTAATTTGGACATTGTGTTTTGGTGTTTATTTGTTATTTGATTTATTGCGTTTTGGGATTTATTGATATCTGTTTTTAATAAACAGATAAGGTGCATTTTAAACCAATCACACAAATCATCATATAACACAAATAAATAAGGCATTGCTATTTCCTGAAAACTACCTTAAAAAATCCCTCTAATTGTCTAAATTTGCATTCTTGTTTAAACAAAGATTTTAAGAGTGAAGATTCAGTTTTTTGTAATAAGGATATTTTTTTTGTTTTTTATTGTTTTGTGGCTTACTTCATGTGTAAGGCAAGATAGTTTCCCAATTGGTAAATTGGTGACTTGCAATGCTGAAAATCTCACTAAAAACAAAAAACAATTTATTGCATCCAACGATTCAACATTCTTTTTTGACGGTGGAAAAAAGCAAACTGCTGTGGAATCGCATAGTGGCAAACATTCAATTTACACAACGCCAGGAAATAAGGCTTATGCTTTTGGTTTCAAACTTAATAATCTTAGAGCCGATTCATATTTTTTGGTTAGCGTTTGGCGGAAATCGAAAGATGAAAAGGGTGTTTTGGTTGTGTCAGCAAAAAATGCCAAGGATTATTATACAGCTACTGCTGTTGCAGTTGAAACCAATGAAAATGGCTGGGAAAAACTTGAAATTGAAGTTTTTATTCCGCCATTGGAATTTGGAAAAAATACATTTTCGTTTTATGCATGGAATAATAGCAAAGACACTGTATATTTTGACGATTTTAAAATAGAGAGATTTGCTTCAAAAATCTATCCTAAATATAAAGAAGAAGCCTTAAGCATAACTTTAGATACTTCTGAGTTTTTAAAACTTTACGAAAAACGAAAGATTGCACTTGCCAACGGATTGCTTCAAACCGGCGACAACGACTGGGTAAAAGGAATAGTGTTTGGTGACGATAAAATGATGAAGGCAAAGATGCGGCTTAAAGGCGATTGGTTAGACCACCTAAAGGGTGATAAATGGTCGTTTCGCATTAAAATGAGGAAGGATAATGCCTGGAATCGTCTGCGTACATTCTCGGTGCAAACACCACTTGCCCGTAATTTTCTTTTGGAATGGTCATCGCATCATTTTTATGAAGCCAAAGATATTTTAACTACCAGTTACGGTTTTGTTCCTTTGTTTGTAAACAATCGTAATAAAGGTTTGTATGCCTGGGAGGAGCATTTTGTAAAACAACTGTTGGAAAGCCGTAATCGCCGCGAAGGACCCATCGTTAAATTTGATGAAGACCCCTTTTGGCAAATTCAAAAAATGAGTAAGAGTTTTAAGAATTGGCCTGTATTTCCCTTTTACCAAACAGCTGTAATTAAGCCATTTTCGCAATCCAAAACAGTGGAAAACCCTGTTCTGTTTAGTCAGTTTAAAAATGCACAAATTTTAATGCATCAATACAAAAATCTACTTATGCCGGCAGCGCAGATTTTTGATTTGAACAAACTTGCGGCTTATTATGCCATGCTCGACCTTACGCATGCTCGCCACGGAATGGTGTGGCACAACCAAAGGTTTTACTATAATCCAATTATTGGAAAACTTGAGCCAATTGCTTTCGATGGCTATACCGACCACAGCAAACCCGATATTTCAATTAACGATAATCTGGCTCACACAATTATTAATCAAAAGAAAATTGATCCTGAGCAGCAATTGTTCTATGAGTTATTCAGACAGGAGGATTTTGTTCAGAAGTATGTAAAATATTTACACGAATTTTCCAATGAAGAATTTATTGAGGAAGTTTTAAAAAATACTCACAGCGAAACTGTTTACTACGACTCATTGCTCAAAATGGAATTTAAGAATTATGTTTACGATTTTGATTTTTTTGAACGAAGTGCTGCTTCAATAAGAGATTACCTACCTAAACTTGAACAAGAAATAAGTGAGTTTTTGCAAAATGAGAATAATTTTATTGTTAAAGATATATCTTATACGGATACAACAGTTTTTGAGAATACAGTTGAGTTTTTTGTTAATGCGTATTTAGAGGAAGTAAATGACGATAGCATTTTAATAAAAGTTGAGAACTACTTTCCAAGAGACCTAATTATTTTAGGAACAGGAGTAAAAGATAAATATGTAAGTAGTTTTCAAATACCTGAGCCCAGACTAAATGCCTTTTATGGTGATGGTTTGCAACAACTTGAAATTAAAACTGATACAGGTACAAATTATTTATTTTTCATGGTGGAAGGAAAATTTGAAACCTTTAAAATCGAAATCAACCCATGGCCTTCACCAAAGGGTAAAACCATTCAACAAAAACTAAATGAATCGGCTAATCTGGCAGAATACAATTTTATTGAAAAGATTCAGGACCATAAAATTTTTGTAAAACAACAATTTAATGAAATTGATTATAATATTGTTATTTCATCAGGCTATGAGGTTTATTTTAATGAGGGGTGCAAACTAAATTTCACCGATAGCGCCTTGTTTCTTTCTTATTCCCCTGTTTTTATGAAGGGTACAAAAGAAAATCCAATAGTTATCACTTCCTCCGATTTCTCCGCCAACGGCTTTACAGTTTTGCAGGCCGGTGGTAGATCTGAAATTGACAATGTAATTTTTGAGAATCTAAACACACTTAATTACAAAGGCTGGACTCTTACCGGTGCGGTTAACTTTTATGAGTCGGATGTAAAAATTACAAATACCAAGTTTTATCGCAACCAATGCGAAGATGCATTGAATATTATCCGCTCAAAGTTTACTATTCGCGATTCAAATTTCGATTATATTTTTAGTGATGCCTTCGACTCTGATTTTAGTAGGGGATTGGTGCTGGGCACAGTGTTTTCAAATATTGGCAACGATGCCATTGACTTTTCGGGTAGCGATATTATTATTGAAAATACACAAATCTACGATGCCATGGACAAAGGTATTAGCGGGGGTGAAGATTCGCGGCTAAGTGTAAAGAACTGTATAATCGAAAGGGCAAATATTGGTATTGCCTCAAAAGACCTTTCAACAGTAACTGTAGAATCCTCCAAAGTTGAGGATTGTAATTATGGGATAGTACTTTTACAAAAGAAACCTGAGTACGGTGCTGCAAAAATGATTTTGAAGAATGTTGATTTCATAAACTCGAAGACAAAGTTTTTAATTGAAGAGGGTTCGGTAGTTACCGAAAATGGAAAAGAAATCCAAGGCAAAGAAAAAAATGTTGCATTACGATTTTATTAACAATAAATACCTTTTCTTTGTGTTAGAAATAAACAATACTAATTAATTTAAATTTATTATTATGAATATCAAAAACATTGCATTGTTAATGCTAATTACTGCTGTTGTATTTTCGGGTTGCAAAAAAATTGAAGACGCTCTCGATGTAACTTTCGACACTACTTTTTCTGCTGACCTTGATGCTGCTGTAACGCCGGGGACAAAAGCCGGTACAAACGGAACATTTCTAGTAGCCGAAACCATCGATCCGGCTGGTGACGATAATGTTGCTGCCTATATGGATAAAATTAAAAGTTGGGAAGTAAATGAAGTAAAAGCCGAAATTATTTCAACCAGCAAGGATGCAACTCTTACAAACTTGAATCTGGGTGTTAATAATCAAAATCATTCTGCAAGTTGGGCATTCCAAAATATTGCCATCAGTCAGGGAACTGTTGTTATTCTTGACAATGGAAATGGTCAATGGGACGAGATTAATGCTATTCTTGGTGATTTGCAAGTGTTTACCATTACTGCTTCAGGTGGTACTGATGAGGACGACCTACAGTTTACGATTAGAGTAACTATTGAATCGGCAGTTACTGCAAATCCTTTATAGCATTTGCCTTTTAAAATATTTAAAAACTGTCTTACATTTGTGGGACAGTTTTTTTTATGACTTAGTTGTTTAATTTAATCTGATTTGGTTGAAAAACTGAAAAATTGATTGTATAGTTAATTGACACACCCCTGATTCCCCTCTCAATAGGGGATAAGTGGAAATCATTTTTTCAGTTTTACGTGTCATTTCTTAAACTTTAAACAATTTGTAATTTTAAATTCAAAACCAAATGAATAAAACAGTTTTTATAACAGGAGCCACAAGTGGAATTGGGCTGGCATGTGCACAAATTTTTGCAAAAAGCAATTTTAACTTGATAATTACAGGAAGAAGAAAAGAAAGACTGGAAAATATTAAAATTGAATTAAGCCAAAAATATGGCGTTGAAGTAAAAGTCCTTTCTTTCGATATCCGTAAGAAGAGTTCTGTTTTTGAGGTAATTGATAAGCTTAAGAGTGAAAATATAAAAATTGATATTTTGGTTAATAATGCCGGACTTGCATCTGGATTAAGTACAGTTCAGGAAGGCGATATTGATGATTGGGAAAAGATGATTGACACAAATATTAAAGGCCTATTGTACATTTCAAGGGCAGTTTTGCCAATGATGATTGAGAACGGAAAAGGGCATATTATAAATATTGGTTCCATTGCAGGCAAGGAAGTTTATCCCAATGGAAATGTTTATTGTGGCACAAAGCACGCTGTTGATGCCATTACCAAAGGCATGCGCATTGATGCTGTTAAACATGGTATTAGAGTTAGTCAGGTGGCACCGGGTGCTGTTGAAACAGAGTTCTCAGTTGTAAGGTTTCATGGTGACAAAGAAAAAGCCGATGCTGTTTATAAAGGATTTAAGCCCCTAAGTCCCAATGATGTTGCCGATGCTGTATTCTACGTTGCAAATACCCCTCAGCATGTAAATATCAACGATCTGGTAATTATGCCTACCGCACAGGCCAGTGCTGTGGTTTTGAATAGGGAATAGGATTGAGGTTAAGGTTAAGGTTGAGGTTAAGGTTGAGAGAGTGTTATTTCGTGTTTTGTGTCAAACTATTTCATAATGAGGAATATCCGCCCTTAGTTCTGTTCGAACAATTCCCCAATTCCACTTCATGAAAAATCATTTATCAGAATTATTTATTTTTGCGCCCGCTATAAAAAAGAACTAATATGGAATTGACACGCATTTTTGATCTATTACCTCGTTACGAAAAAACCTTCAGGCAAAAAGATGATGTTCTTGCCGGTAAGGTAAATAAGCAATGGGTAAAATACAACATTCAGGATTTTAGGCAAAAAGCAGATAATATTAGTTATGCCCTCTTAAAGATGGGTATTGGAAAAGGTGACAAAGTTGCCACCATTTCAGCCAATAGGCCTGAATGGAATTTTGTTGATTTTGGTGTTTTGCAGATTGGTGCAGTACACGTTCCCATTTACCCAACAATTAGCCAAAATGATTATCGATATATTTTAGAGCATTCTGATGTAAAGGTTGTGTTTATTGAGGATGCTAACCTTTACAGGAAAATAAAGCATATTATACCTGAAATGAAAAACATCATCGGGCTTTTTTCTTTTGCAGAAATCGAAGATATTAAGCACTTAGATGAGTTGTTGTCCTTAGGTAATAAAAGTGAGGATTCAGCCGGGTTGAAGCAAATAATGGACAGTGTTGGCATTAATGACATTGCAACCATAATCTACACTTCGGGCACAACGGGAAACCCAAAAGGGGTAATGCTTTCGCATAAAAATATTATGAGTAATGTAATGGCATTGTATCATATTTTTCCGGTTGACGATACTTGTAAAGGCTTGAGTTATTTGCCTTTGTGCCACGTTTATGAACGAACAAATATTTATGTTTATTTGTATTTGGGCGTTTCAATTTATTATGCAGAAAATATGGCTACTATTGGCGATAATTTAAAAGAGTTGAAGCCTGAAATACTTACCACGGTCCCTCGTTTGCTTGAAAAAGTTTATGATAAAATTATTGGCAAAGGCCGTAATTTAAGCGGAATTGCAAAGCAATTATTTTTCTGGGCTGTAAGCCTTGGCGAAAAATACGAATACGACGATCGTAGTTTCTTTTATGATGCAAGATTGAAAATAGCCGATAAACTTATTTTTGTGAAATGGCGTGAGGCCCTAGGTGGGAATATGCGTGCCGTTATTTCAGGAGGAGCAGCAATTCAGCCACGTTTGGCAAGGGTTTTTAATGCGGCTGGTATTCCTCTTATTGAAGGTTATGGAATGACTGAGACTTCTCCAGTTATTGCAGTGAATACCTTTGAAAAGGGAATGCGTAAAGTAGGAACAGTTGGTCCGCCGGTTTCGTGTAACGAAATAAAAATATCAGAAAGTAGTGAGATACTTGTTAAAGGTGGAAATGTAATGCTGGGTTATTTTAAGGAGCCGAAAATGACCAAAGAGGCTGTTGTTGATGGCTGGATGCACACCGGTGATCAGGGAATTATTGATGAAGATGGAATGTTAAAAATTACAGGTAGGGTAAAAGAAATTTTCAAGACATCGATGGGTAAATATATTTCTCCTGTGCTTCTGGAAAATAAAATTAAAGAGTCGCCATTTATTGATCAGATAATGGTTGTGGGCGAAAATCAGAAGTTTGCTGCTGCGTTGATTGTACCTTCGTTTGAACACTTAAGATCCTGGTGTAAAATAAAAGAAATAAAGTTCAGTACAAACTCTGAAATGATAAAGGAGAAGGTGATTAAAGAGCGTTATAAAAGGGAAATTACTTGTTTTAATAAAGAATTTGGGGATACTGAAAAGATTAAGAAGTTTGAACTCATTGACCATGAATGGACAA
Source organism: Bacteroidales bacterium (assembly GCA_029933565.1). Lineage (GTDB taxonomy): Bacteria > Bacteroidota > Bacteroidia > Bacteroidales > F082 > BM524. Next base: position 4,030 of record JAOZNY010000039.1, on the reverse strand, counting down.
TTGACACAGGTGAAATTACACCAAATCTAAAGTTGAAACGCAAAACCATTCACGAAAAATACGATGGCTTAATAAAACAGATTTTTGGGATCTAAAAATATCACAAATAATTTTCATTTAACGATAACTTTTTAATAATCTTCGTTCTGTTCTTCAATTGATTCACTTAACAAAAATCCATTAAGTTTATTAATTTCATTTTCATTAAGTGTAGTGTCATTTAGGAATAAATCTTCAGCCATTGAATGTAAGAACTGTGAATCAAAACTACGATGTTCAAGAACTGCCGTTTTATAAATTTCCAGAGTTTTAGGTTTTAATTTCTTTGATTGTATAACATATTCGCTCACCTTGCTATCTCCTATTGAATCAGCCAATTTATCTAATTTGTAGTCAAGTGCCATAACCATATTTATTTTAAATTGACCATTATTATAGTTTGGGTTTATTCGTTTTAAAATTATATACGCTTCGTCATAATTATCATTCTGTAAATAGATTCTTGCAAGATTAATAATAGTTTCAGTTGAGTAGGGTTGCAGATTTAGTGATCTTTGAAAATATTCTTTTGCTTTAGCAAAGTCACCATTGCCGGCATAAATTATTCCAATACTGTTGAAAGTATGACTGTGGAAAGGGTTTATTTCTGCAGCCATTAAGAAATTGCTTAAAGCCTCCTTTGAATTTTCTAATCTAAAATTGGCTAAACCTTTGTACCAAAGCAATGGGGTAGCAGTAGGATCCATTTCATAAAACCACGAATAACTATTATTAATTTCCGAGATTGTTGTTTTAAACCTATTGGAATGTAGAGCATCTGTTGCAAGGCGTGTTCCACTTTCGGCCTTAATTTTAATTACACCAAAATATGAGGCGGCAAACAAAAAAATAAGTATTGGGAAAGTGAAAATTAATAATTTGGTATTTGATACTTGTTTTGAATCGTCGTTGTTTAAATTATAGTACTTTGTTACAATAATTGCTAAAATTGAATAGAAATAAATATTGTGCTCAATTCGCTCCCGTGGAAAATCAAAAAATGAAAAAACCATAAAACCAATAATACCGAAGAACAACAGAAAATAGAATATCTTAATGTCCCTTTCTTCGGTTTTCTTAATTATCTTAACGAGGTAAAACAAACTCAATAACAAAGCACTAACAAAAGCCAGCAGTGCGAAAAATCCGTTTTCTGTAAGTATGGTCAGATAATCATTATGGGCACGTTGCACACGTTTTTTTCCGGTAACTTTCCATTCATCGTAAACACCATATTCAGGTATACGAATTTTCCAATTCCCTCCGCCAACACCAAGTATTGGATAATCGGAAGCCATTTCTGCCGACTTCTCCCACATGGCAATTCGCCCTTCACTAGTGGTGAATTTTTTGTCGGTCATAAATTTAGGAATTATACTTCCCTCACTTAAGGTAATTATTACTAGAGAAATAAAAATTGTGCCAACTACTACATAAATTGAACGCTTAATTTTTTTATTAAAACTGAATAGTTTGTTGGTACTTTTATAATTGTAAATAGCAGTAAATAATAGACTAATAATTACTGAAACAAAGAGTGCAAGCCAAACTGCTCTGGTGTGTAAAACAACTATTAAAAATAATGTTAGCAGACTGTTGATTGCTGCCAGTGATTTCCATTTTTTGCTGAAAGTAAGAAAACCAAAAAGATTAAATGGGAGAGTTAAAAACAGTATTTGGGCATAGAGGTTTTTATTCATAAAAACAGCTTTAATACCACTTGCGCTTCCCTTAGTAATTCCTCCTTGTGCAATAACATCCAAGGTTTGGAACAGTCCAATTATTAATATCAAAACCGAAAAAACAACAATTACTTTTGCAATAGTTTTCTCAGTAATTTTACTGTTAAAAAGCAGGATTGCTGAGAAAATGAAATACACAAAAAATGTAGTCTCCTTTATGAAACTAAAAACTGCTTCTGAATAGTTTATAGCGTTAAAAATTGATAAGCCTGAGAAAATAGCCACAATCAATAAGGCAATAAAAACGAGTTTCTTTAAATAAGTTAAACTAATAGAAGCCTTAAATTTCAGTATAAAATAAACATAGGTTAAAATAAAAACCAGTAAGCCAACCGAAAGGAGGGTGAATCTTGAAAGTAAAACCGGGTCTATCAGGTTTGGAAGGCTAAAAAGTGGAATTAAAACCAGCGAGAAAACAAAAAATAAAAGTGTAAGATTATATTGTGCTTTTTCAAAAGGGGTTTTAATAATCGTCTTCTGCATTTTTGTTTTTATTTGATTGCATTTTCTAATCTCTGGCAAAACGAATCCCTTACTTATAGAATTCAATTAATTTAAAATATTGTAAACCAGTTCTTTGAGTGGGCCATAGCTTTTGCCGTCACTTATTCCCAATCCACGCGATTTAAGGTCAACCTCGCGGATCTCCGAAATTATAGATTCTATTTTCTCACTTGAAAAAACCCTTGAAGCTTTTATGTAATCTGTAACAAAGTATGGACTTAATCCAAGCTCAGAGGCAAGAGTTCTTTCATTGGTAGTATGTAATTTGTGAATTAAAAAGATTTTGGTAAAAAACCCATTTAACATTACTGTCAGCATTTGTAAAGGATGCTCTTTGGGGTTTGCTTCGTAATATTGAATAATTCTTTGCGATTTCAGTGCATCTCTCATTGTGAGTGCTTTTTGAAGTTCAAAAATGCTAAAATCTTTACTTATTCCAATGTTTTCACCAACCTTTGTTTCGGTAATTGTCTCACCTTCCTTGAGGTTAATAATAAGTTTGCCTAATTCGTTTGCCTGATTATTTAAGTCGTTACCAATGTATTCTGAAAGCATTTCTGCCGCCATTGGCGTAATGCTATAACCCATTAATTTTACCGTACTACTTATCCAATTGGGTATCTTGTTGTCGTAAAGCCTTTTCGACTCAAAATAAATTACTTGTTTCGATTTTGAAAGTCGTTTATAAAATTTCTTTCTGCCATCGGGTTTCTTGTATTTATAATTGAGAATCAGGATTGTAGAATCGAGAATATTATCGAGGTATAATTCCAGGTTTTCAAAGTCTTTTATTACCTGTGCTTCTTTTACAATTACAACTTGGTAGTTTCCCATCATTGGGAATCGACGAGCCATGTCAACAATATCCCTTGCCGTAACATCTCTACCGTAAAGTGTTGTTTGGTTAAAGCCTTTTGAAGCCTCATCCAATATATTTTGTTCGAGGTAGTTTGTTACCTCATCAATAAAAAACGGTTCTTCACCAAATAAAAAATATATTGGATAAAATACTTTGTTTTTGGCATCGCGTAGTATTTCCTCAATTTTAATCACTAAAACCTAAGGTGTTTCACGGTTAGTTTATTGTCAATCAGTTGCTTGAGCGATTCAATTCCAATTTTTAAATGGTCGTCAACAAACTTCTTTGAGACTTTCATATCGCTATCGGCAGTTTTTACACCTTCCGGAATCATTGGCTGGTCGGAGACTAAAAGTAAGGCTCCTGTAGGAATTTCATTTTTAAATCCGGCAGTGAAAATAGTAGCTGTTTCCATGTCGATTGCCATACTTCGCGTTGTCCTAAGATATTTTTTAAAATCTTCGTCATGCTCCCATACTCTGCGGTTAGTTGTAAAAACAGTTCCAGTCCAGTAGTCGCGGCTAAATTCTCTTATGGTAGTGGATATTGCCTTTTGCAGGCTGAAAAAAGGTAGTGCCGGTACCTCGGGAGGTAAATAATCATTGGATGTACCTTCGCCTCTGATTGCAGCAATGGGTAAAATTAGATCACCTACGTTGTTTTTCTTTTTTAGTCCACCACATTTTCCAAGAAATAGTACGGCCTTAGGCATTATGGCAGTTAAAAGATCCATAATTGTTGCTGCATTTGCGCTTCCTATTCCAAAATTTATCATTGTAATCCTTCCGGCAGTTGCGCAAGGCATTGGCTGACCTTTGCCCTGTATTTCTACTTTGTGCATCTTTGCAAAAATTTCGAGATACTGATTAAAATTTGTCAATAAAAT
>JAOZNY010000202.1 GCA_029933565.1 Bacteroidales bacterium | reverse complement strand
CATGCCAACCAAAAAATGTTGTTACATTTGTTTTTGAAAAATGGAAAACATCAATTAATAAAATGTTAGGTCAAAGGCTTCAGCAAAAACTGTCAATAAAACTTTCTCCTCAGCAAATATTGCTGATGAAACTTTTGCAGATTCCGACTGTTGGTATTGAACAACGCATAAAACAAGAAATTGAAGAAAATCCGGCATTGGAAACAGAAGGTGCCGATGATGATATTTCTGATGATGACAAATTTGAAGATTCGGCAGAAGATAATACTGATTATGATGACGACGAATTTGTAAACAAAGAGGATGAATTTGATTTGGAGGACTATCTTAATGATGATGACACTCCGTATTACAAACTCAATGCAAACAATTATAGCCCTGACGATAAAAACCGGGAAATTCCATTTTCCTCTGGGATTAGTTTCCACGATATGCTGAAGGAACAACTTGGAGTAAGGATTCTTGACAAGAACCGATATGAAATTGGAGTGTATATTATTGGCAATATTGATGATTCGGGTTATTTACAACGATCGGCTGAGGCAATAGTTGACGATTTGGCTTTTACGCAAAACTTAATTACTAATAAACAGATTGTTACTGAAGTACTTGAAGTAATTCAGGAATTTGACCCATCAGGGGTTGGTGCCAGAAACCTTCAAGATTGTTTGCTAATTCAGTTAAGAAGAAATTCAAAAGAACATCCATCGGAATCCATTGAACTAGCCATTAAAATAATTAAGCGGTTTTTTAATGAATTCACAAAAAAGCATTACCAAAAAATAATGCGAAGAGCTGAAATTAGTGAAGATCAACTAAAAGAGGCAATGGATGAGATACTTAAGTTAAATCCAAAACCCGGAAATTCGCTTAGCGAAACTGTAAAAACTAACCATTATATTATTCCTGATTTTACGATTACCAACAGTAATGGCGAACTTGAGTTAATGCTTAACACATGGAATACACCTGAGTTACGAGTTAGCCGAACTTATGCAGGAATGATAAATGACCTAAGTGGTCAGAAGAAAACCAAGAAACAAAAAGAAGCATTTACATTTATAAAAAACAAAGTTGATTCGGCAAGATGGTTCATTGATGCAATTAAACAAAGGCAAAATACTCTTTACACTACCATGAAAGCAATAATGGACTATCAGTATAAGTATTTCCTAAGTGGCGATGATACAAATTTGAGACCGATGATTTTAAAAGATATTGCTGAAATAGTGAAACTTGATATTTCAACAATCTCGCGTGTTGCCAACAGCAAATATGTACAAACAACTTTCGGAACGTTTCTGTTAAAGAGTTTTTTCAGCGAAAGCATGCAGAAGGAAGATGGAGAGGAAGTTTCCACCCGGGAAATAAAAACTATTCTTAAAGATATTATTGAATCTGAGAATAAAAGAAAACCTTTTACTGATGAATATCTCACTACGCTTTTAAAGGAAAAAGAATATAACATTGCCCGACGAACAGTTGCAAAATATCGTGAACAACTGTCGATTCCTGTTGCAAGATTAAGAAAGGAACTTTAATAAAAGCCTGATGGAGAAGCAATTTGCTAAGATTCTTTCTGTATTATTTCATCCGCTATTAATACCCACTTACGCGCTTTTATTGCTCTTCAGTACAAATTACTATTTTGTGATGGTGCTGCCGCTTCAGTATAAATATTTAGTATTGAGTTTTGTGTTTATTACAACTTTTGTGCTGCCATCAATAATGATGTTTATCTTGCTTAGGGCAAAAATGATCAACAGTTTACAAATGGAAAATAGCAAAGAGAGGACTCTACCCTTGTTCATAGTTTCGGGATTTTTCTTTGCCACTTATTATTTTCTTAGAGAAGCACCACAATCTTCAATCTTCAACCTATTTATGCTTGGAGCCACAATATTGGTTTTGTTAAGTTTGCTCATAAATTATATCACTAAGATAAGCGTGCATATGGTGGGTTTGGGTGGACTTTTTGGAGCATTTACCGGACTTGCCCTTACTTTTAGTCAAGACATAAATCATTTAATTTATTTGATAATACTTACGGCCGGATTCACAGGTTTTGCCCGCTTAAAACTTAAATCACATTTGCCTTCACAAATTTATCTGGGCTTTTTGCTAGGCAGCATTTTTATGTTATCGATGTTTCTTTTTATTTAATCCATTATCATTGGTGAATAATTAGGTTGAATATATCCTGTTTTAAAGCTCTTTTTACCCAAAAATAGTGCAGAATCGAAAATGTGATCTCCCGCATCGCCAATGACTATTTTTATATGATACCATTTACCATGTAAAATATTGTGGGTTGTCATTAAAGGAACTGTTAATGCATCGTAAACAAATTTATTAAATGCTGGATCGGAACTTTGGCTGTTATCTTTAAAATACTGACAATTTGTACATCCAGGCGGTTTACCTTCGCATGTTTTCCCGCCTTTTTCAAAATTAATATTGTTGATACTCACAGCAGTATTTGTTCCGGGTATTAAAGCAATATTCTTTGAATTATTGGAATATGGCCCCGAAATCTCTTCTCCACTAAGAAACATTCCCATTACATCGTTAAACGATGCAAAAACATATTCATGGTATTCTTCCGATGCAAAAACATACTCAAACTCAATAGACTCATTTACAGGTTTAAAATCGAACTCAATTATGCAGGCATCATACGATTGTGTGCTTCCGCCTAAAAGTGCAACAAGGTCTTCATCTCCGGAAATCCCATTGTTGTAGGTGCTGGCATTTGCCGAGCTATTGCAAATATTACTATGGTCACAGTCTTGAACACTTCCTGTAGTTAAAACAATGCCCTTTCCACTGTCGAAACCTAAAAAAAAACCATCACTAAAATATCCCACAGCAGTAGGGTCACCCTTAAAAGTTAGATTAGAAATTGTTTGTGGTGGTAAATTGCTAAAAAATACAGAATCGAATAAATTAATTACCGATAAACTATCAGTGCATGGTTCAACATAAAAATCTCTAAACTGGGCTTTGCTTTCTGTTGAATTAAAAAAAATGAAAATTAAAAGAAATAAGGTTGGGGAAATAAACTTTGTGCTCATTTTGCTTGTTTTGGTTAAAACAAAAATACAAAAAAAACCCATTGTAGATCAGTTCTTTCAAAGCGATTTGCAATGGGCATTTTACTATTCCAAATAGTGAAATATTCCTATCTCACAGTAATTTTCTCAACGAAAGTGTCTTCCCCGATACTAAGTTTTAAAAGGTAAATACCTGAATTAAGATTATCAAGATTAATTTTATATTCTTTATTTCCAGTTTGACTGTAGCCTTCAACAGTTTCAAAAACCACTTTCCCCTGCAAATCGTAAACATGAATACTTACATCTGATGACTCAAACAAATTGAAATTAATGTTTAAAACATCGTTAACAGGATTTGGAAAGACACTCATTTCGGTGAAAACTATATTTTCAGTTACACCAACCGGATCATAATTAAACTGATTGCGTTCAAGGTCTCCAAAACTTGCTCCTTCAAAAGCCGTTTGGTTATTGCCATAAATTACAGCATAATATCCATCGCCACTATTACAACACATTCCGTTTCCACCTGCATCATACATTATAAGTTCGTAGCAATCAAGGGTTGAAACATCAAGAGGCTCTATTTTCATACCACCGGGTGTAGTGTAGGGGCCACCCTCCTGAATTATCTCGCCTGAAGAATTTAGAAGTTCCCAAGTGGTTTCCTCAGGATTATCGTCAAAAATCATAAAAAGATTAACTGCTCCACTTAAGTTTGAGGCTTGATTAAATGTAAAAGTGAAAGTATTATTAGTTTCGTAATCATCGGTGCTACTATTTGGGTTTATGCCAACAATCACCAAATCATTTGTCTCCAATACATCAAAAACAATCTCATCAAGTGCAATTTTTGCTGTTCCAAGAAATGAAAGACTTCCTGCCCAATCTGCTGTTTGAACATCGCCACCATTTACCGAATATTCAATTGTTATGGAAGTCAATTCAACTTGTCCATTATTTCTGATTGTAACACTTGGCTCCAAAGTACCAAAGCAGTTTGCATCAGTAACATTTTCTACGCTAAGCACTTCGGCATCTAAGGAATAAATAGGTGTGAGTGGATCTTCACTACTCTTTGCTGCCTGAAATACCTCTTTGTTTAAATTATTTTGCACGAAAGAAATAACTGCAAGTTCATCAATATCATAAATATAATCCAATACCCAATAGTTTTCAAGAATAACATAATCACCATCACTCATAGGTGCGTGAAGAGGTGTTCCCGATGCTGTGGGAAGCATTTTCTTCATCACATTACGAAAGTGATGCTCACCATTTAGGCCAGATCCCGGATTATTATAAAGATATTTTTCTACAACAACATTATGGACTATAAGATTGGTAGTTATTTCGTCAATTGCCTTAATTAAGGTAGTTACAAAAATTGTATCGTTAGCAGGCGATAACTCAGTTTGTATCTGCATTTCAAAAGGCGAGGCAACATTCGACATTTGATTAATCAATCCCTGACTAACCTGCCCTGGTTGTCCACTCCAATAATTTCCATCGGCCTGAACATGAGGCACAGAGTTAACACCATAATAACCTCTTCGGTTGTTGTTCTCGTCAGGATTGTCGAGATAATAGGGGTCGGTACCTGGTGCTGGCCAACTCATATGATATTTAATCGAAGTAGCAATATCAGAATTGTTTCCCAAAAGTGCATCAAATGCAGGGTTCTGACTGGCACATGGGCCACAGGTTGTACTGGTAAATGCCTCAAACAAAACCATTCTGTTCTGGCCAAAGGCAGTCAGCATTATTGCTATGCTAAAAAATAAAAGTGTAAATCTTTTTTTCATATTAATAATTTTTTTTAATTCTTTAAAATATCCTTATGCGGCTAAAATACTAATTGTTTTATTGATTAAAAAGCCCTAGCCACAGTTTAAGACATCATTAACATAAAAATAGTTTCCTACTAAATGGAATTATTAATATGAAATTCCTTCTCCAATCAAAGTTTAAGTATTTTTTGTTTTGTTAAAGGCAACCATTATAAAAATAGCAATGTCACATATTTTATAAAATAAATTACATTTGCCGATTAATTGGTATAGATTTTGATAAAA
>JAOZNY010000432.1 GCA_029933565.1 Bacteroidales bacterium | reverse complement strand
TCAGGGAAACCTCAGGTTTTCTTACCTGAATTGTTTTTTGGTATCCCAATTCCGCTAAATGCGGGATTGGGTTTTTTTATTTTGTTTCGGATCATGACATATTTTTAAGGAATTATATTAATTCCAATTATTTATTGGTTTCACAGAAATAACAAATCACAAATATCAAATCGCAAATAAATTACAATAATTAAATAATCAATAGTTTAAACTTGTTTGGATTTTTAAAAATTTGGGGGTTGGAGTTTATTTGTTATTTGAAAATTGATTATTGGAATATAAAAAATAAAATAAATCTCCATATTTTCAGATTGATCCCTTGTTTCCTATTTCTTTTCTAGTTTTGCCAAAGAAATGATAATTATTGAAAGTCATAAGGTTATTGAGGATAAACTCCCAAACAGATTACTCGATTTTTGTTTACAGAATTTCCGTTTTATAAAAACAAGATCGGGTATAAAAAAGGCCATAAAAAAAGGTCTGGTAAAAGTTGATGGGGAAGAGTCGGCAGGAGGAGTATGGCTAAAGGCAGGCCAGAAGGTTGATTTGTTAGAGAACCAGTTGTCAAAGCACAAAGTTTTTGAAATGGAACTGGAAGTTGTTTTTGAGGACAACGACTTAGCCGTAATAAACAAACCTGCCGGCATTGAAGTGAGTGGCAATAAATTCAAAACTATTCAAAATGCTTTGGCATTTAACCTTAAAACATCGAATAAAAAAGACAAACTCTCAAGAGCAGTCCCTGTACACCGCTTAGACTTTCCAACTTCGGGTTTATTATTGTGTGCAAAAACCCATGAGGCCGCAGTAGAACTTGGAAAGCAATTTGAAAATAAATTAATTAAAAAAACATATTTTGCCATCGTAAATGGAAAACTTGAAGGAAGTGGAGAGATTAACCAGCCCCTTGATGGAAAAAAATCGGTGACTTTGTATAAAAGCGTTAAAACTATTCCATCTCTCAAAGCAGAACAACTAACCCTATTAGAACTAAAACCGCTTACAGGCCGTACTCACCAACTGCGCAAGCACCTTGCAGGCATAGGTCATCCAATTGTAGGCGATGGTGTTTACAGTTCTAACTTCCCTTTGCTTAAAGGAAAAGGCTTGCTGCTAAGTGCAAACGAACTTATATTTTCACACCCAATAAGTGGTTCGGCAATAGAAATAAAAATCCCTATCCCCCACAAATTTGTTTCACTTCTTGAGAGAGAAGTAAGGCGATTTGAAAAATTCAAAAAATAAGAGTTTCTAAATTCATCAAATTTTCGTTTTTTTGCATAAAATTTCAAATACATAAAAAAGTGAAGA
>JAOZNY010000431.1 GCA_029933565.1 Bacteroidales bacterium | reverse complement strand
ACGCCCTTAATACCAGTCCACGGATTACACGGATTTGCACGAATTAATTAGTGATAATCCAGTTGAGGGAGAAAGATTACGCCATTTAGCGTTACGCTGTTTAGCATAACTATAATTGTCTTATGATAAACATTCTATAAATTGGGTCGGAAAACTCATACTTTCCTTTAGCATGCTCAATAATACCATTCTCAATAAATACTTCAAGTGCCCTTTGTGTACTTGAAACCGCTCCGAGGTTGTACTTAAGGGCGGTTTGTTTTGAAAATATCTCAACTACCGAATTACTAATTGCATATAACACTTTCTTACGATAAACTGTTTGATTATTTGTTAACTCCCAATAGTAATCTGATTTTAGTCTTAAAATACTTTCAATGGCTTCATCAATATCATTGAGGGTTACCTTATTCCTATTATCAAGTATAAGGGATTGCCAAATTTCGTAGGCAATAAATTGAATATAGTATGGAATATTTGCAACTACGTTTAGTAGATGTTCAGCAGTAGTTTGGTCAATTTTTATTTTGGAAGAATGAAATCGGGTTTTTAGATAATCAACAGATTTTATTTCGTCGATTTTATCAATTCCCATCACAGCAGCAGCATTATAAAATGCCCTGTTTTTGTTGTTGAACATATCTTGCAGCAGATGCGTTTTACTTCCAAGAAACAAATATGATACGTTTTGGTGATTTTGAATGCAACTTCTAAGAAGTTTCTCAAAATTATCGCCATTTAGTTTTGTTACTTCCTGAAATTCATCAAAGGCAATAATCCACTTTTTGTTGGATCTGGCAAGTCTGTCAGGTAGATTAATAATATCTATTAATGTTTGCTCTTTATTAATCCCCTCAATCCAGGAAAGTGAAAATGTTGGCATTCCTGAACTGTCGAAACTAACAGATGGAATAATTCCCGAAATAAATTTAGCAATTTTCTTCACTGTATTTTCAAGTGAAGTACCCTCACTGTTAGCAATTACTTTTGCATAATTAACTATGAATGTTTCACGAGAGTATACACTCATTAAGTCCAAATAAACTGTTACAAAACCCTCATCATTAAGTTCCTTCAAGGCCTTTTTAATTAATGATGATTTGCCATAACGTCTTGGAGCAAACAGGGTGACATTGTTACCTCCGGCAAGAGTTTGCTTTATCCGTAATAGTTCATCTTCTCTATTGTAGAAGAACTTACCGGAAACTACACTACCAAATTTAAATGGATTAGTTTTTGTCATTACGAAAACTGTCGTTGCGAATTGTTTCGCAGCAAAGATATTCAGTTATTATTTATAATATGAAAATTGAAT
>JAOZNY010000430.1 GCA_029933565.1 Bacteroidales bacterium | reverse complement strand
CGATTACCGATATTTTTCTCCAGGGAAAAGCCACAGAAGTTTTGGGGGGAATTGGGAAGTTGCTCTATTTGTAATAATAACAGTCCGGTAAATTTTCCCACGCGCAACGGCGCCCGCCTGAATGACATAGTCGGGCAGGCAAAGAACGCAACACTTTGAATAACTGCACTTTGGCCAAAATCGGTATCGGCTTTCAAACACATATTTATCAAAGTGTTAGAAATTATTACAGAAGTATTAAATAACAAAATTGCATAAAAAAAGCGAAGCTAATGCTTCGCTTTTTTATAATTTTCAAATTCTATTTATTTCTTTTTCTTTAGTTCTTTCTTTGAATCACCTGCATCCAACAATGGGATTGTCTGTGCTATTTCATATTTCACTAAATTGCTGATTTTATTCTCAGCCTGGAAATACATCAATGTTTTTTGTGCCGATAAAAATTTCATGAATTTTGTATGATAACTCTTCTTCAATTTCAAAATATCAGACTCATAGGCAAATGTCCTTTTCATTAAATCTGCAGCCATTTCTTCGTTCATGTTTTCATAATTGTCGGCAAATTCGTTAATTATTTTTAAATACTCTGTATTAACGGTATAAAGTTTTTCCTGGAACTCGTTGTACAAAGCCCAAAAAGGCTCACTTTCTTCTTTCGACAATTCCATTACTTCAGCAATAAGGGCTTTCTTCTCTGTTTTAAGTGCTGCCCTTCTTACTTCCATATAATCATTCATTTGCTGGCTAAACCCTGTTAAGCCAAATGCTACGATTGCAACTGCTACAAATAATTTTCTCATAATGTTTTTATTAAATTTTAATGATTAAATTGAGTTAATTGCATATGGCAACACATTGGTTTGGGATTTGTTCAAAAAAAATTGTTGCTTGGGATTAAAAATATTGAACCAACAAAAAACCCACCTCAAAAATGCGATCGAATTTCCATACAAATATTCATGCCCATCAGAAAAATGGGTCACATACATTAACGTTCAAATTCACCTAAAACTATTGATGTTTGTCAATTTCAGCACAAATACTCCCAAAAATATCATCTATCCCACCGATACCAACTACAGAAGTAAACAAATCCTTTTTCTTATAAAAATCTATTAAAGGTTGGGTTTGTTTATTATAAATACCGATCCTATTTGCAATAACATCTTTCGTGTCATCCTTCCGCCCCTCCATTTCTGCCCTTTTCAGAAGCCTTCCAATTATTTCATCATCGTTTACTTCCAATGCAAGAACTAATGAAACGTTTTCATTTTTCTTCGTTAACAAAACATCAAAATCTGCTGCTTGTTGGCAAGTCCGAGGA
>JAOZNY010000429.1 GCA_029933565.1 Bacteroidales bacterium | reverse complement strand
AAAGAAAAAAGAGCAATAAACAATGTTAATAAATTATTAGAGTATGTGGATGTTATAAATACTTAGTGAACTATTGGTTTAAATGAGATAAAAATATTACTTGCCCAGAAACAGCAAAAAATAGACATAAGCACATTCCAACAATATGTTTTTATTAACTTGCAGCGTTTTAAAAATATTAATTTTAATACATAACAAATCCTGTTTTTGGATGTAACAAAACCATAGATAAAATGAATTTTGAATTAAGCGAAGAACAAAATCTGATTAGGGAAACCGTAAGGGATTTTGCCGAAAGGGAAATAAAACCCAGAGCCAAAGAGTTGGACGAAAAGGCTGAGTTTTCAGTTGAACTGACAAAAAAGATAGGCGAAATGGGGCTTTTCGGGATGTACATTCCCGAGAAATATGGAGGACAAGGACTCGACACGCTTTCGTATATTATTGCTGTTGAAGAAATTGCCCGTGTCGATGGTTCGCATGCCGCCACTCTGGCTGCTCACAATTCATTGGGTATTTATCCGCTTTATGCCTTCGGGACCGAAGAACAAAAACAAAAATATTTGCCTCAACTTTGTACGGGCGAAGGCCTTTGGAGTTTTGGTCTGACCGAGCCCGGTGCCGGTTCCGATTCGCGTGGTTCGAAGACTACAGCAGTACTCGAAGGTGACGAGTGGGTGATTAACGGCTCAAAAATATTTATTACAAACGGCTCTTCTGAGATTTCGAAAGGCTGTACCGTTCAGGCTGTTTCAGGTGAAGAAAATGGCAGAAAGATATTCTCTACGATTATTGTTGAAAATGGAACTACAGGTTTCAAAGCTATTCCCATGCATGGCAAAATGATGTGGCGTGCCAGCGATACTTCCGAACTCTTTTTTGATGACGTAAGGGTTCCCAAGGAAAATTTGCTTGGCGAAGTAGGGCAGGGCTCAAAAATCATGCTCCAGACTTTGGATGGCGGAAGGCTTTCCATTGCAGCCATGGGTCTTGGACTTGCACAGGGTGCTTTCGAAATGGCCTTGGCTTATGCCAACGAGCGCAAGCAGTTTGGAAAACCCATTTCAAAGTTCCAGATCAACGCCTTCAAACTTGCCGATATGGCAATGAAGGTAGAACTTGCCCGTAACCTGCTTTACAAAGCCTGCTGGCTGAAAGACAATGGAAAACCATTTGGAAAGGAAGCAGCAATGTCGAAACTTTATTGCTCCGAAATTGCACGTGAAGTTGCCGACGAAGCAGTACAGATCCATGGCGGTTACGGCCTGATGAAGGATTACGATATTGAGCGTTTTTATCGCGACCAGCGATTGTTACAAATAGG
>JAOZNY010000428.1 GCA_029933565.1 Bacteroidales bacterium | reverse complement strand
GATTTTATTCTCGAATTATATTTAGAATGAAATGCCGTTAATGCGCGAATGGATAATAATCTGCTAAATCTGTGTTAAAAATTATGCTTTTTTCAAACTTGCAAAATAAACACCTAAAAATATTAAAACTGCGGCAATTATTTTAGTCCATGTCAATTCATCCTTCTGTACAATAAGTGCTACAACTGAAGCCAAAAATGGTTGTAGGTAAATGTATGCGCTGTTTACGGTAGGACTAACCGTTTTGAGTGAATAATTGTTTAAGAAATAAGCCAAAATTGTTGTAAAAATAATTACGTATGCAATTGATAACCAGATATTGAATGGTATTGCAGAGTAGTTGGCTTCTAAGGCTAAATTAAATGAAAATGGTAAAACGTAAATTGTGCCTAACAGAAATACCCACTTCATAATTGTTAAAGCAGAGTATTTCTTCATTAGAGGTTTAACAATTACGAGGAAAGCAGCGTAGGAAGCAGCATTAATAAGTACAAACAAATTTCCCACAAAAGTGGAACTGCTAAAAGAAATATTCCCTTGAAGGAGAATTAGATAAGATGCCCCACTTGCACCCAGTGCGATTCCAATAACTTTCTGAAGTGAAATTCGTTCGCCAATTAAAAAATGTGCCAAAACCAATACAAGTATTGGGGTACTTACCATAATTATTGATGCATTTATTGGCGTAGTAAGGTTAAGACCTTCAAAAAACATTATTTGGTTAATTGCAATACCAAATAATGCACTGAGGGCAAGGCGTGGAAAATCCTTACGGTCAATTTTTTCTTTGCTTAACAGACTGCTTACTAGCCAAAAAACCAAAGTAGCACCAACTACTCTAAAAAGTATAATTACTCTGGGTTGAAGATAATCGGGCATTATGCCCTTTGCAATAACGTAGTTTAAGCCATAAATAATATTGGCTCCAATTATTGCAAGATGGGCAAGAACAACTTTTTTCACTTTAGAATGGAAGATCGTCTTCTGCTGATTCTAAATCAGGAGGTAGTTCGTCGGCAGGAGGGAGGCTCATACCTTCGTCGCCTTCTTTTTCAATGCGCCATGCGGTAATGTCGGTATACCAGCGACTGTTGTATTCGCGGGAAGCAACGTTAACGCTAACTTTAAGTTTGTCGCCAACGGCAAAATTACCAAGCGATGAAACTTTGTCATTCCACAATTGGATACATATTTTTTTTGGGTACTGATCGCTGGTTTCAAGTACAAACTCCTGTTTTTCCCATTTTCCATTTTTCGATTCGCCACTTACAGGCTGTAATTTTTCAACTAACTTTCCGCTTAATTCACAACTCATTATTCTTAGTATTTTGTTT
>JAOZNY010000038.1:14959-18480 GCA_029933565.1 Bacteroidales bacterium | reverse complement strand
AATAAACCTTGAGCATATTTGGAAGAGTTTAACAGTTATGAGCGTTTTCCCCAACCCTGCTAGGGACAAACTAAGGATTGCCATAAATATAGTAAAATGGCAGCAGCGGCAACTAAGGGCAACAAACCTAAATGGACAGGAAATATACAATGAGAATATTGCTCCCGGTCGTGCCAATCATGAAGTTGATATCAGCAGTTGGCCACCGGGTATTTATGTTTTTAGTATTTTTGAGGAAGGTGTGTTGTTGCAAACTGAGAAGGTTGTGGTGGTGAGGTAGATTAACATTCTAAAACACTGTTGTCCGGTAAAGAGAATTAAAATGGCTTAAGCGAATAACCATGTAATATGTTGCAAGAAACAACAATTTACATGGTTATTTGCGTATCTTTGTAAAAAAAAGTGGTGATGAAATATATTAATCGACAGATTTCAAATCTTATTACTCAGTATTTACAGCACTTTCCTGCGGTTGCTATACTTGGCCCTAGGCAATGTGGTAAATCCACTTTAGCAAAACAAATAATAAAAGATAATCCTAATTCGGTTTATCTCGACTTGGAAAAAATATCTGATCGTAACAAATTGAATGATCCTGAAATGTTTTTCAGAATAAATAGCAATAAACTTATTTGCCTTGATGAAATTCAAAAACAACCGGAATTATTTAGTACCCTCCGCAGCATAATTGATGAAAATAATAGAAATGGGCAATTCCTAATATTGGGATCGGCTTCAAGGGATCTTATTAAGCAAAGTTCAGAAACTCTAGCTGGCAGGATTATTTATACTCATCTTACTCCATTTACTTTGTCTGAAATAAATGAGGACAATCAGAAAACTAATAATGTATTGTTGGAATATTGGGTTAAAGGAGGTTTTCCCAGAAGCTATTTATCAGTCAACAATAGAATTAGTATGGCTTGGCGCAACAGTTTTGTTGAAACTTTTTTACAGAGGGATTTACCTCAAATGGGGTATAATATTCCACCGGAATTGGCCTTACGATTATGGAAAATGTGCGCTCACACTCAAGGTCAGTTACTAAATGCCTCAAAATTTGGTGATTCCTTGGGATTAAATCATTTAACAGTAAGAAAATACATAGATTTGTTTCATGGTACTTTTATGTTAAGAATATTAAATCCCTTTTTCGCAAATGTTAAAAAAAGATTGGTAAAAGCACCAAAAATATACTTAAGAGACACAGGTATTTTACATTCTTTGTTAAATATTAATACAATAAACGATCTTTATAATCATCCTGTTTATGGTTCTTCATGGGAAACACTTGTTATTGAAAACGTACTCCAGAAATACAACAGTTGGGATTCGGGTTACTACCGGACGTCCAATGGTGCAGAAATTGATTTAGTATTGGAAAAGGGGTTAAAAAAAATTGCAATTGAGTGTAAAGTTTCAACAACACCAAAGCCTTCAAAAGGCTATTATATTGCTATGGAAGATTTGAAACTTAAGTCGGGTTTTATAATAGCACCTATTAATGGAGAACCTTATCCGTTAAATGAAAAAGCAACAGTGATATCGTTAGATGACTTTTTGAAATTGGAGTTTTGAAATACATATACTTTTTCATTGTTGTCCGGTAAACCCGAAATAATTGATTTTCATATTTCATCTTGTTTTCTTTAACAATTTGGCTCCAACTTCCTTCGGGATCTTCCAAGAAGTAATATATATTAATCTGAGTTCGAACTCAGGTTATTAACTTACTTCACCAACAGCACTGTCCCTTTTTTCTCAATTTCAAGGCCATGAATATTTTTATAAGAAAGACGGTAAACAAATAGGCCACTGCTAAGTGATTTGCCATCTGCTGTTCCATCCCACCCTTCATCGGGCACGGTAGTTTCAAAAATTAACTGTCCCCAACGGTTATAAATCTGGAGCAGATAATCGCTGCCGCTGAAATAAGTAAACAGAGGTTTAAATTCGTAGTTTATTCCTCCGGGACGAAAGGCATTTGGAAAGAAAATTTCACTATCGAAAAATAAATCAAATATATTTGATCGGCTTAATGACTGATAATTAAATGTTCCACCAATAGTTTGTTTTGCCTCAACAAAATATGAGAATTTTCCATCGCTGGCTTGTTCCGGATCGATAATATCGTCGAAAGTAAGGGTTTGACCATTAACCGAATCGATTAAAACGAAACTGCTTTCATTTCCGCTAAGGCGATAAATATAATATTTTTCAATTGTGGTTTCCCAACCCTCAAAGGCATTCCATTCGATTCTGTTGGTTGGTTCATCGGGCTTATTCCCGCTAAGGTGAATGGTTTTTAAAGTGTTTGATGAGCCCAATCTTTGAATGCCGCAACTATCGTAAACAAGGGCATAATATTCGTAAAAAGTATTTTTGGGTTCTACATCATCGTCAATAATATTTAATGGAAATCCATTTAGACTTGATTTTTCGGTAGTTGAAAAAGTGTCATCGTTTGCATCAACAGGATTGTAGCGATGCAGTTCCCATGTGCATGAAAAAACAGAAGTATCAACATCTACCAAGAGTTCTATTTCATTGGTCGGCAAAACATCGGCATTGGCAAAATAAATATGTTGAGGAATTTTATAGGAATAACTATCGACAGTTTTTTTGCAGGAAGAAGAAGAGTTGTTGCCAAAAATTGCCTGAACAAAATATTCGTAATCAGAGCCGGGGTCGATTCCCTGATCGATGTACCACATTTGATCGGATTGAATTCCCGGTGGCGGATTGGCTGCTGGTACTGCGTCAACGGTGTCAACAACTATAAAACCTGAAGCATTCTGGTTTCTCCAAACAAGATAATGTTCAAGGAGAGGTTCAGAGTTTAAATACTTTTCCCAAACAAGGGTGTCCTGTTGGGCACAAACATTAAAACCAATGTCGTATAAAAATATTGGCTGAATTGGCTTTAGGAAAGAGCCTTCACTTTTGTTTCCGCAACTGTCGATGGCTGCAATAGCATATTTGTGCGATTCATTACAAGCATCGTAGCGGAGATCTACATAAAATGTATTATTCAGCCCCCAAATTGTATCAAACGAAAAACCAGACCCATAGTAATCGTATAAAATATAGCCTACCACATCGCCGCTAACAGAAGGCTGCCAGCCAAAAACCGCTTCTGAATTATCGTTGATGCTAACTGAATCAAAAACTGTTTGTTCGGGGTAATCAACATCCTTAAACCAATTGCCTGCAATATTTGAAACCGATTTACAGCCATTTATATTTTCAAGTTCTACTCTGAAATTTATTGAATCGTAGCAAACAATTACATCCTTTGAGAAAAAACCATTGTCAGAACTGCCTATCAAATTCCAATTGCCATCAGGATAGTCCCAGTAAATTTGGTAGTCCCCAGTTGTGCCTTGTGGTGGAGGGTTGCTAACTAAGGTAAAATATAAATCTGCCTCATTGAAATCAGGTTCGTTGTTATCGAGTTGAAGATAGAAGGTATTAATGGTGTCAGATGGATTTGAAACATTACTAAGGTCGATAATATCAAC
>JAOZNY010000038.1:13605-14859 GCA_029933565.1 Bacteroidales bacterium | reverse complement strand
TGTTTCTAAAACATCCTCTGCCGAAATTGCCATCATTTTTTTTAGGCTTTCCTGATAGTAATCAAAACTCAGACCAAAATTATTTACTGCCATAAACATTTCGGCCAGGGCAAAAGGCCCATCAAAATTCTTAATAAAGTTTCCGTAAATATAGTTTTTTACCAGATTCAGTTCACCAGAATCTATTTTTTCATTTTGTAAGATCCTTATTTCTTTTTCAATTTCTTTTAATGCCTCTTTAGTCTGTTTAATATTAACTTCGGTGGCAATAGCGAAGTAACTTCCATGAAGGAAACTGGAGATAAAAGAACTCACTCCATAGGTCATTCCTTTGTCTTCTCTTAGGTTCGACATTAGCCGTGAGCCAAAATAGCCACCTAAAATTGTATTCGTAAACAGAAGTTTGTTATAATCTTTATCAAATTTGTTAATTACGTTTTTGCCAAGCCTAATTGCCGACTGTAGGAACTGTTCCCTTTTTATTGTCTTTTCCTGACTAAACTGTTTTGTTGAAATATTTGCTGGTAACTGTATCTCAAAATTATTGTTTTGCCATTCTTCACCAAATAGTTTATTTATGAGTTTTTTGCTTTCGCTATTTGGTTTTCCACTAACAATTAGGTAAGAGTTTTTTGGCTGGTAGAAGTTTTTGTGGAATTTTTGTAAATCGCTATTGCTTATTTTGTCAAAATCATCAAGTGTTGTAACTCTGCCATAAGCAGTTGTTTCACCAAATATTAACTCATTAAAACTGCGATTCGCAATTATTTTTGCTTTTTCTGAATTGATTAAAAATTCTTGTTTTTTCCTATCACGTTGAACTTTAAATTCGTTTTCCGGAAAACTCGCCTCTGTAACTAAATTTTTTAGCATAGGAAGCAGTTTGTAAAGGTGTTTGCTCAGGGAGAATAGAGTAATAACAGCCTTGTCCTTACTTGTTGAAGTGTTTAAATAGGCACCATTGAAGTCAAGTTCTTCGGCAATTTGCTGCGAACTTAAATTAGCAGTTCCTTCCTTAAGCATATTGTTAGTAAATGAAGAGCAAAGAGATTTTTGCTGAAACATAGATCCTGCTCCTACAATAATGTCAAGCCGGGTAACATTCTCCAATCCCGATTCAATAAAATACAAATCCAATCCGTTTTTCAGAATGGAGTGTTTAGGTTTAATAATATTCAGATCTCCAAGTTTTCGATTAGTCGGTATTTTTTTCCTATTGGGGATATTATTGTTTTTCATTTGTTTTCAGTTTCT
>JAOZNY010000038.1:0-13505 GCA_029933565.1 Bacteroidales bacterium | reverse complement strand
TTTTAGTTTTTTGCCAAATACACAAGTTTGTTCTTTTTTCCGGGAGCAAAAATCTCCGCTGCTTTTCTTCTTATTTCTTCCCGACTTATACTTTTGTATTTTTCACTTTCAACTTCTAACAGCGAACAGTCTTCAAGCATTTCGTAATATCCAAGGTTCATAGCCTTATTCAGTACTGAGAGTCGTGAATAAACCAGATTGGCTTCTAATTTATTTTTTACTTTTTGTAACTCCTGTTCAGAAACTAATTCAGTTGAAATCTTTTTAAGTTGTTCATCAATTGCTTTTTCTGCTTCTTCGGCTGTAATGCCATTGTTAAGTTTCCCACTAATAATAAAAAGACCTTTATCAATATCGCCACTTACAAATGCATTAATATCTGTGAACATCTGTTTCTCTTTTATTAGTTGCATGAATAATCTAGAAGAGTTTCCGTTTGATAGCACATCAGAAATCAGGTCGGTGGCGTAAAATCCTGGAGAATTTCTTTTATCCATATGCCATGCCATATAAATTGCATTTTGCGGTATGGGCCGCTCTACCGTGAGGCTGCGGTTTTCTTTCTGCTCAGGTTCTTGCAAATAGGATTTGTTTATTTTACTTCCATTTTTAATTCCGGCAAACCATTTTTCAGCAAGTTTATAAATATCATCGGGTTTTACATCGCCTGCTATGCTAAGTATTGCGTTATTGGGATTATAGAATTTCTTGTAAAAGTCCTTAACATCCTGCATTGTAGCATTTTCAATGTGAGAAACTTCTTTTCCAATAGTGTTCCATCTGTAAGGATGCTGTTTGTAAGCCAAAGGTTTGAGCAATAAATAAATATCGCCATAAGGCTGGTTGAGGTAGTTTTGTTTAAACTCTTCAATAACCACCTGACGTTGTACTTCAAGGCTTTTTTCGGAAAATGCCAGCGAAAGCATTCTGTCCGATTCAAGCCAGAACGCTGTTTCGATATTATTTTTTGGGAGTGTCAAATAATAATCGGTAAAATCGTTATTTGTAAAGGCATTGTTTTCTCCACCAGCGTTCTGCAATGGCTCATCATATTTTGGAATATTAACTGAACCACCAAACATTAAATGCTCAAATAGGTGAGCAAATCCTGTTTTGTCAGGAGTTTCATCGCGCGAGCCCACCTGATAAATTATATTCATGGCAACAATGGGAGTGCTTTTGTCCTGATGAACAATAACTTTAAGCCCGTTGTCGAGTGTGATCTTATCAAAATTAACCATGCTGCAAACTTAATTAATGATTAGAAACAGATAACTTAGATTAAGCTAAGTTTATTTTGTGCAGGTGAAGATTAAAAGGAAGGAAGGTTGGAGAGGGACCCCATAAGTTACTCCGGGTTTTAACCCGGAGAATAAGGAATAGTGGAAACGGAAAATGAAAAACCAATAATAAATTACTACCTTTGCAATCGTTTTAATTCACAACAAAAAAAACTCTTAAAATGGAAAGAGACAATAAAATATTTGACCTGATAAATCAGGAAAAGCAACGCCAAATAAATGGTATTGAGTTAATTGCTTCGGAGAATTTTGTTAGCCAGCAGGTTTTGGATGCAATGGGTTCGGTAATGACAAATAAATATGCTGAAGGTTATCCGGGAAAAAGGTATTACGGTGGTTGCGAGATTGTTGACCAAAGTGAGCAATTGGCAATTGACAGAGCATGCGAACTTTTTGATGCTGAGTATGCAAATGTTCAGCCCCACTCAGGTGCTCAGGCAAATATGGCTGTTTTTCTTGCTTGTCTTAAGCCAGGCGATACTTTTATGGGGCTCGACCTTTCGCATGGCGGACATCTTTCGCATGGATCTTTCGTTAATTCATCAGGTATTTTATACAACCCCATAGCCTATAAAGTTAAGGAGGAAACCGGTACTGTGGATTACGATGAAATGGAAGCCCTTGCCTTAAAAGAAAAACCAAAAATGATTATTGCAGGAGCCTCTGCTTATTCCCGCGATTGGGATTATGAGCGTATGCGCAATATTGCCGATCAAATAGATGCAATATTAATTGCTGATATTTCACATCCCTCAGGATTAATAGCCAAAGGAATTTTAAACGATCCAATTGAATATTGTCATATTGTAACTACAACCACCCATAAAACCTTGCGCGGACCACGAGGTGGACTGATTTTAATGGGAGAAGATTTTGAAAATCCATGGGGTTTGAAAACTCCTAAAGGTGTTACAAAAATGATGTCAACGGTTCTTAACTCCGCAGTATTTCCAGGTATTCAGGGAGGCCCGTTAGAGCATGTTATTGCAGCAAAAGCAGTTGCCTTTGGCGAAGCACTAAGCGATGAGTATTTTGAGTATATCCTGCAAGTAAAGAAAAATGCTGAAGTAATGGCAAAGGCCTTTATCGAAAGAGGTTATAAAGTTATTTCTGATGGCACCGACAATCATTTAATGTTAATTGATTTAAGGAGTAAGTTTCCTGAAATTACCGGAAAAATTGTAGAGAACACTTTAGTAAAAGCCGATATTACAATTAATAAAAATATGGTTCCTTTCGACAGTCGTTCACCATTTCAAACAAGCGGACTTAGGGTAGGTACACCGGCAATAACCACACGTGGACTTAAAGAGCAGCACATGGAGCCAATTGTAGGTTTGGTTGACGAGGTAATTAGTAATATCGAAAACGAAAGTGCCATAGCATCTGTTCGTCAGCGTGTTAATGCTATGATGAAAGACCTTCCACTATTTGTTTAGGAAATAGCACAAAACAAAAAATCCCTGTCTTGATTTTCAAGGCAGGGATTTTTTGATTGCTTTATATTTTAATAGGCCTTAGCAAAAACAACCCTTTGATTCGATGGGTTTCCGCTAAAAATACATTTTCCTTCTTCCATTTTTCCATCAATTGGGATACTTCGGATAGTGGCTTTAGTTTCGTCTTTTATCTTTTGCTCTGTTTCTTCTGTACCATCCCAATGTGCAAGTATAAAACCACCTGCTTCAACTTTTGCTTTAAAGTCATTCCAATCGTCAACAACAAAAGTATTTTGCTCACGGAAATCGTAGGCTTTTTGATAAATATTGATTTGAATCTGCTCAAGAAGGTTTTTAATTTTAGTGCTGATACCTTCAAACTGAAGTATTTCTTTTTCTAAAGTATCACGCCTGGCAACTTCCACAGTACCATTTGCCAAATCGCGTGGTCCAATTGCCAATCGCACAGGAACACCTTTAAGTTCCCATTCGGCAAATTTAAAACCTGGTTTGTGTGTGTCGCGGTCATCAAATTTTACAGAAATGTCATTAGCTTTTAAATCTTTAATTAAACCCTCAACCTTTTCTGAAATTGCGGCAAGTTCTTCAGGTTTACGATAAATAGGAACAATTACAACCTGAATTGGTGCAAGTTTTGGAGGGAGTACAAGACCGTTATCGTCGGAATGCGCCATAACAAGTGCCCCCATTAAACGTGTTGAAACACCCCATGAGGTTGCCCAAACATATTCTTGTTTATTTTCTTTGGTTACATATTTTACATCAAATGCTTTTGCGAAATTCTGTCCTAAAAAGTGAGATGTGCCAGCCTGTAATGCTTTACCATCTTGCATAAGTGCTTCAATACAATATGTTTCAATTGCGCCTGCAAATCTTTCGTTTGGCGATTTTGTTCCTTTTAGAACTGGCATGGCCATATAGTTTTCGGCAAAATCAGAATAAACATTAAGCATGGTTTCTGCTTCTGTAATAGCCTCATCCTTAGTAGCATGTGCAGTGTGACCTTCCTGCCAAAGGAATTCTGCTGTTCGAAGGAATAGTCTGGTACGCATTTCCCACCTTACTACATTTGCCCATTGGTTTATCAGTAAAGGTAAATCACGGTACGATTGAATCCATTTGCGGTAAGTGTCCCAAATAATGGTTTCTGAGGTAGGCCTAACTATTAGTTCTTCCTCTAGTTTGGCATCTTCGTCAACCACAATATTACCATTCTCATCGGTTTTTAAACGGTAGTGAGTAACAACAGCACATTCCTTTGCAAAGCCAGCAACGTGGCTTGCTTCCTTACTGAAAAATGATTTTGGAATGAACAATGGGAAATATGCATTCTGATGTCCTGTGTCCTTAAACTTTTGGTCAAGTACAGCCTGCATCTTTTCCCAAATTGCATAGCCATAAGGCTTTATAACCATTGAACCCCTTACTGCTGAATTCTCAGCTAGGTCAGCCTTTATCACAAGGTCGTTATACCATTGTGAATAATTCTCTTCTCTTGATGTTAAAACTTTCGCCATTTTTAAAGTTTGGTATAGTCTTTGCTTTTATTTGAAATAACAGCGCAAAAGTAAACATTGTTTATTAACGCACAATACCATAGAGTCATGAAAGATTTAAGAATATATCAGTTAGTTTTATTGGTCTCATTATCAGTATTTTTGATTAGTTCCTGTTCAACAACATCAAGCCTTCCTGAGGATGATGTTTATTATTCTGCAACAAAATCAGGGTCAAGAACTGCTCCAAGTGGTAGTACTTTGAGCAATGAGGTTTATGAATCTTCATCGTCAACAGGCGATTACCAATCATATTATAAAGGAGAGACTTCTACTGAATCGCAAGTAGCAGTTGGAGCCGGTGCTTATGGTAGTGATTATGAAACTACAGATGAAAATTATTCTGAAGATGATATTTATTATGACTCAGATTATGAATCGCGCATTAAGCGTTTCAATAATGAGGACAGTGATATGGGATATTACGATGATTATTACACTGGAGGAGATGGATGTGGTTGTAGTGGAGGTTCCAACTGGTCGATGAGTTTTGGTATTGGAATGGGCTACGGCTGGGGAATGGGTTATGGTTACGGTTGGCCCTACTACGGCTATCCTTACTATGGCTACCCATACTATGGTTATGGTGGTGGATATTGGGGTGGATACAATAATGGTTATTGGAATGGTTATTGGGATGGATATTACGGGTACCCTTATGGTGGTGGGTATTACCCTGAATATGGATATGGTTATACAAGTTATTATGGTCCACGTGGTGGCGGTAGTGGAGGAGGAACAAACGTACCAAGAACCGGTAGTCGAGGGACAAGTGGAAGTGTAAATCCTACTTATGATGATAAAACTATTGTAGCAGGTAGTGGAGGAACATTGAGTAGCAGAAGTGATGGAGCATTAGTAGCAGGAGGAACAATTGGAAGTTCTAACCAAAATCAAGGAAAATCAAGACCTGCAGAATCAGTAAGGGTTAAGCCTGAGACATTGTCTTCAAAGTCAGTTGTAGATAATTCAACAGCGCAAAGAATTGAAAAACCACGTAGTCAAGGACAAGTACAAGGTCAACGTGCAAAGACTGAAACTTACAGAAAGCCAGAACAAAGTAATAGGGCTAAAACCAGTCAAAAGCCTCCTTACGAGAAACCACAGTCGTACAGAAAACTTCCTTCGCAGCAAGCAAGGTCGAGTAAGGAATATGTTGCACCAAAACGTAGTACAACTAGCACAACTGCGAAACCTACTAGTACAAATACCAGGACGAATACGAGGAGAACAGTTAATGCTCCAAATTCAAATTATAATAGGAGTACAACAAACTCACGCTCAAATGTAAAATCTATATCTTCGCCAACAAGGCAAACTAATACAAGGACTACAACCAGCACCACCAGAAAAACTACTCCAAGTAAAACTAAGAGCAGTACTTCCAAAAGGAGTTACAGCAGTCCGAGCAAGAGTTACAGTAGTCCAAGCAGGAGTTATAGCAGCCCAAGCAGGTCTTCGAGTAGTGGTAGTAGTAGCAGGAGTAGTGGTGGTGGTTCTTCTTCGCGTAGTAGCGGCGGCGGCGGGAGAAGGTAAAAGCAGGCCTTGGTAGAACTCTAAACAATAATTTTTAAAATTTAAAAAAATGAAAAGATCAATCATAATATTCGGTCTTCTGGCCATCACTTTATCTGTATTTTCTCAAACAGTTGACGATGCTTTAAGATATTCGCAACAGTTTTATGAAGGTACTGCCAGAAATATGGCTATGGGAAGTTCGTTTGGAGCATTGGGTGCTGATTTTTCAGTGGCAAGTACAAACCCTGCAGGCATGGGCCTTTTTAGATCTTCCGAATTTAGTATTACTCCTGAAGTTAGTTCGGTAAGGACTAGTTCAATTTATAATGGAACTTATGGTGAGGATTCGAGGACTATCTTTAATTTGAGTAATATGGGATATGTTTCTGCAAAAAATATTGGTAACAGAGGCTGGAAATATTTTCAGTTTGCAGTGGGAATGAATCGCCTGAATAACTACAATTCGAATTCTTATATTCAAGGCGAGAATCTGGAAAATTCGCGTTTAGATGTTTATAAGGAAATGGCTGACGGAGTGAATTATACAAATATCGATAATTCGAATGGAAATTATGCCTTTGATTTATATCCTGCCTGGTATCTTTATCTTATTGACACAGTGCCTGGCTACGAGGATTATTACTTTACACCTGTGCCTTTTGCCGGAACTTTGCAACAAGAAAGTATAAGGACTAAGGGTTCAACCAACGAATGGCTGATGTCGTTTTCAGGAAATTACGATGACAAATTATTTATTGGTGCCACAGTGGGCTTGCCTTATTTAAGATATTATCGCGAGTCGGTTTATTCGGAATTTGATGTTGCCGATAGCATTCCTTATTTTAATTCGTGGAGTGTGAAAGAAAACCTTGCTACAACAGGTTGGGGCATTAACTTTAAGATTGGGGTTATTTATCAACCAATAGAATGGATTAGGATTGGTGGAGCTTTTCATACTCCTACATATTATTGGAGCATGCGCGATAGTTGGTATACAACACATTATGCTGATTTGGAATGGACTGATGCAGCATCAATGTCTTCGATAACAGGAAATTACAATTATAATTTTTCAACACCAATGCGTGCCTTGGGTGATGTTGCTGTTTTGATAGGTAGGATAGGATCATTTTCCGCTGAATACGAATGGACTGATTATTCAAAAGCCAAGTTTAGTGCAAGGGATTATGGTTTTAACGATGTTAATTCTGATGTAAGAACTTCATACCAATCGACACATAATTTAAGATTTGGCACTGAGTGGAGATATTCAAATTTTAGTTTTAGAGGAGGCTATGCATTGTATTCAAGTCCTTATGCAAAAGAACTGAATGATGGTAAACGACAGTCGTTTTCGGCAGGGTTGGGTTATAACTTTGGCTATGGTAGCATTGATTTTGCCTATGTAAGATGGGTGAAAAATGAAGATTATTATATGTATTCAAGTGAAAATATTCAACCAAATGCAGTTCAGAATACCTATACCGGGCAGCATTTTGTTTTAACTTTAAGGGCTAGGTTATAAAAGGGTTAACTTTATTTGCATCAGCAACCAGCAACCAGCAACTCGCAACTAGTCCTCCACCCTCCGCATTCCTTCTTTAGCCTTAGCCTTTATGCTATTTTCAAATTGGTTGAAATTCATTTCTATACACTTTTTATAATAGTAGTAAGCCATTACACTACTGTCTTCCGCCTCATAAATTTCACCAAGCTTTAATGCTGAATTAGCAGGGAAATAATTAGTGGTCAAATCTGAATTAATTACAACATTTTTATAATATCCTTTGGCATCAACTATTTTATTTTCAGAGTGATTTATTCTGGCTAGCCGATATGTTTTTTCCAGTTTCTGATCAAAATCAAGATTTGTTTCATCAACTAAAGCCAATACTGAATCGGCCTCTGAAAAGTAATATCCATCAAACAATAATCTTGCTTTTAGCAAACCGGCATTAGGTATTTCCCCCGATTCGTATTCTGCCTGAGCCTCTTTGTCAACACCAATGTCTTCATTGCCTTGTGTTGCTACATTTGAAAGAATATGCCGATATCCATCATCATTCCCTTCCAATAGGTAGGTCCAGGCCATTTTCCTCCAGGCATCTTTAATATAATTTTTACCCTCAAAGTTTTTTAGGAATTTTGAATACATCTTACGAGCATTTTCTGTGTCAAGACTTTTAAGATAAAAGTTAGCATTTAGGTAATCGAGGTAATAAAAGGGATAATAATCACTACGATCTTGAATACTATTAAAAAGTACTGCTGCTTGTTCGTTTTGCCCTGTTTTTGTTAGAATATTTATGTTCAGGTAGGCAAATAAAAGACTGCTGTCAGATAGACCTGAAATCTCATTTAGCAGGTTTAACGAATTGGTTTTATCGGGGTTAATATTTAGTTCGATAAACCCCAGATAAAACAAGGCCTCTTCTTTTAAATGGGTGTAATTTGTGTCGGCTTTACTAATTTCAAGTACTTCATAAAGTTCATTTGTTCCGTCTTCAACACTTCCTTCCATTAAAACAATATTTAAGATCCAGTTGTATTTTTCGGGTACTAGGCCAACAATTATTTTTAATACACCATGTGTTATTTTGTTGGGATAGAATTCAGGAAACTTCTTTGTGTTTTCTTCGATAAGGCGATAAGCGCGGTTGATTTCGATAGCTGCCGAGAAATATTCGTTGAATTTTAAGCGCGCAAAAGCCCATTGCAAATTCATATTTGCCAAAAAATAATT
The DNA here is from genome assembly GCA_029933565.1 of Bacteroidales bacterium. Taxonomy (GTDB): domain Bacteria; phylum Bacteroidota; class Bacteroidia; order Bacteroidales; family F082; genus BM524. Next base: position 4,927 of record JAOZNY010000038.1, on the reverse strand, counting down.
ACGGTAAGGAGAAGTTTTGGAAATGTTTTCAATAATTTCCATTCTTTGTGATTTTGTACTTTCAGCATTATTGAAAACTTCTTCATTCTCAGAAATAAAAACCTTTAAGAACTCCATGTAATTTTCTAAGTAGGCTGAATAAGAATTATTAGGAAATGCCTCTTTTTCAGTTTTAAGAAGTATTTCTGCTTCATCGAACTTAAGCGACATTATTTTATAATAAGCCTTTTTGCAGTTTTCAGTATTGCTTGGTTGGGCAATGCCTTGAAATACTGTAGTAAGAATTGTAAGAATTACAAGACCAAATCTAATTATTGATAATTTTTCAAAAACCACTACGTCATTTTAAATTAAACAATTTCAAAAATATAAAAAAAGGGGATGATAAAAATATCACCCCCATTTTATATATAAAGATTGGTTAAGTTATTCTAAACTTTGGATTCTTCCTTTTTCATATTGTCAACAAGGATTCTTCCACAATATTCACAAACAATAATTTTTTTGTGCATACGAATATCCAATTGATGTTGAGGTGGTATTTTATTGAAGCAACCACCACAGGCATCGCGCTCAATATGAACAACAGCTAAACCATTGCGTGCATTACTCCTTATTCTTTTATAAGCAGTTAACAGCCTGTCTTCAATTTTCTTTTCGTGTTCTTCCGACTGTACAACAAATTCTTGTTCTTCTTTTTCTGTTTCAGCAACAATTTCAGTAAGTTCATCCTTTTTTGCAGCAAGGTCTTCTTTCCTCATTTTTAATTGCTCGTTAACTGCAGTAACATCTTCTTTAATTTTTTCAACTCTGAATTCTGCCTCCTTAATTTTCTTTTCAGAAAGTTGAATTTCCAACTCCTGAAACTCAAGTTCTTTAGTCAATGAATCGTATTCACGGTTATTTCTTACGTTCATCTGTTGTTCCTTATACTTGCTGATTAGAGTCTCACTTTCTTTAATGGCGTTTCGCTTTTCGCTGGCAACAGTCTCAAACTCAGTTATTTCATTTGTGTATTTTTCGGCACGGGTTTCAAGTCCGGCAATTTCATCTTCCAGGTCTTCTACTTCTAAAGGAAGTTCACCCCTGATGATTTTAATTTTATCAATTTGAGTGTCAATTTGCTGTAATTCGTAAAGGGCAAACAGTTTCTCCTCAACATTCACTTCTTTTTCCTCAACGGCAGCACTTTTCTTTTTTGTCATATCAACTTCTTTTACAATGTGTTACAGAAACGAAACGGGGTTCGTTTTGATTTCTGAAATTTGGACTGCAAAATTAGGAAATTTTTCATTCAAAAATGAATGAATTAATTCTTTTGTAAACTGTTCTGTTTCAAAATGTCCGGCATCCACAATTGTCATTTCTCCCTGGTGCTCAAAATAATCATGATATTTTATGTCGCCTGTAATAAATACATCGGCTTTTTGATTGTAGGCACTATTAATTAAAAAATTACCACTTCCCCCACAAATTGCAATTTTTTTTACTTTTTTGTCAAGCAATTGATTATGCTTTATGTAACTTGCTTTTAGTTTTTGTTTTACCCCTAGAAGAAAGTCTATTAAGTCCATCTCCTCCTCCAATTCTCCAATCATTCCTGCCCCAGTTAATAAGGATTTGTTTTCTAAAGGATAAATATCGTAAGCAACTTCTTCGTAGGGATGAGCATTAATCATGTTTTTAATCACCTGGCCTATCATAAAATCAGGGACAACAGTTTCAATTCTTATTTCAGATTCGTGATGAATTTCCCCTTTTTTACCTACAAATGGGTTGGTGTTTTCAAGTGCTCTAAAACTACCACTACCCTCTATGTCGAAACTACAGTTATCATAGTTTCCAATATGCCCTGCTCCAGCATTAAACATTGCACTTTTTACTTTATCGGAATATTGCTTTGGACAGAAGCATACTAGTTTGTTTAATTTGCTAGCTGATGGGGCTAATATTTGAGTGTTTTTTATGTTAAGTTTTTTTGCCAGAATATCATTAACCCCGCCGGAAATATTATCGAGATTAGTATGAATTGCATAAATAGCAATGTCGTTTTTAATTACTTTTATAACTAATTTTTCTGTTAAATTACTTCCTGTAAGTTTTTTAATGGGTTTAAAAATCAAGGGGTGGTGAGCAATTATTAGGTTGCATTTTTTATTAATTGCCTCTTCGATTACTTCAGTTGTAATATCAAGGCTGATTAAGGCTTTGGATATTTCAGAGTCATTTTCTCCAATTAATAATCCTGAATTGTCGTAGGCTTCCTGAAGTTTTCCGGGGGCTATTTCGTTAAAAAAACTAACTATCTTACTGAGTTTCATTTAAATAAAATTTATTGCATTTGGAGCTAAAATACTAAATATTTTTGTAAATTTGAATCACTCAAACTAGACATCTTATCAATGTGAATTTTTATCAGAAACTGAGAAGATTATATGATTTTAGTAACACTGAAAGGAACAAGCATTTGGCGTTTATGTAAAACGCGCGCATAGTAAATAACTAATAATTCTTAAATTCGCAAAATATACAGGCTGTATATGAGAACTTATAGGATAATATTTTTACCAATTGCCATAATTTATGGATTTTTTGTAAAATTGCGTCACTTACTTTTTGACATTGGAATACTTAAATCAGTTAGTTATAAGATTCCAATTATTGGGGTGGGCAATCTTGTAATGGGAGGTAGCGGGAAAACACCACAAGTTGAATATTTAGTGCGTTTGCTCTCAGAGGAATTTAGAGTTGCAATTTTGAGTAGGGGATATGGTCGAAAATCCAAAGGTTATCTTAAAGCCAATCAATATTCAAAATATCATGATATTGGTGACGAGCCTATGCAGTATTATCGGAAATTTCATAGGAATGTTGTTGTGGCGGTTGATGGAAAAAGGCGAAGAGGCGTTAGTAATTTAATGGTCGACAAAGATTTGCATGATGTAGTTTTAATGGATGATTCTTTTCAGCACAGATATGTAAAGCCAGGTATTTCGATTTTACTAACCGATATCCAAAATATTTATAAACAAGATTATTTATTTCCGGTAGGCAAACTGAGGGATACAATATCATCTGCCAAACGTGCAGATATGGTTATTGTAACAAAAACAAATACTGTTTTATCGCCAATAACTCGTAGGAATATTACAAACTTGCTTAAGTTGGAGCCGCATCAGAAACTTTATTTCTCACATATTAGGTATGGAAATCTTACTCCGCTTGTTGAATCAAATCAAATTAAATTTCCTAGAAAGATAAATACTATATTACTTTTTACTGGAATTGCCAACCCATATCCTTTACAGGAACACTTGCGTTTAAAGTGTTCCGATTTTATGGCAATAGATTTTCCTGATCACCATCAGTTTTCCAAATCCGACTTAGTTACCATAAGGAATAAGTTTGAAGGATTTTTTACAAAGAACAAGATAATTGTTACTACTGAAAAAGATGCAATGCGTTTAATCAATTCACCATATATTAGCGAACTTAATAATCTGCCTGTTTTTTATCTTCCAATGGAAGTGAAATTGCATAAAGATGACAGAGAAGAATTTAATAACCAAATAATTAACTATGTTAGAAAAAATAAACTCAACCGCTAATTATATTCAAGAAAGAATCACCAAACAACCAAAAGTAGGCATTATTCTTGGCTCAGGCCTTGGTAATTTGGCCGATGATATTGAAGTTACGGCAACAATTCCTTATGGTGAAATACCAGATTTTCCTGTTTCAACAGTGGCAGGTCATCATGGTCAGTTGATATTTGGTAAGCTAAATGGTGTTGAAGTTGTAGCCATGAAAGGAAGGTTTCATTTTTACGAAGGCTATTCCATGGATGAAGTTACTTTCCCGATTAGGGTATTAAAAAAACTTGGTGTTCAGTATTTGTTTGTATCGAATGCAAGCGGAGGGGTAAACCACGATTTTGAAGTGGGCGATATTATGTTTATTACCGACCATATAAATTTAATGCCAAATCCATTAATTGGCTCTAATATTGATGAACTTGGACCACGCTTTGTTGACATGGGCGAAGCCTATAATAAAACACTTTTAAGCAAAGCAAAAAAAGTAGCAAGACATAATGGTATCAAGTTTCAAACAGGTGTTTATGCAGCGGTAACCGGGCCTACTTACGAAACCCTTGCTGAGTACCAATACGTAAAGTTGATTGGTGCTGATGCTGTAGGTATGTCGACGGCTCCTGAGGTTATTGTAGCAAGGCATATGGGTATTCCGGTTTTTGCTATTTCCGTAATTTCCGACCTGGGAGTAGAGGGAAAAATTGTAGAGATTTCACACGATGAAGTAATTGATGCTGCTGCCACTGCTGCCCCCAAAATGACCAAAATTATCAAAGGTCTGCTTTCTGAACTGTAATAGCAGTTTAATGTATTCATAAAACTTAAATATTGAAAACCACTAAATTATATTTTGCCTCCGATTTTCATCTAGGTATTCCTGATAGGGAGAGTAGCCTTGAAAGAGAGAAGTTACTAGTTGAGTGGCTTGATGTGGTGAAAAATGATGCAAGTGAGATTTTCCTCATGGGCGATGTTTTTGATTTTTGGTTTGAATATAAGTTTGTTGTGCCAAAAGGTTATACCCGATTATTGGGTAAACTAGCCGAAATTACTGATTCTGGAATCCCTGTTCATTTATTTAGAGGTAACCACGATGTTTGGGCATTTGATTATTTAAAGGAGGAATTGAATATTGAGTTACACCGAAGTTCAGTTATTAGGGAATTTGATGGAAAGAAGTTTTTTTTAGCCCACGGTGATGGATTAGGGCCTGGAGACAATGGGTATAAATTTCTGAAAAAAGTTTTTGGTTTTAAGCCTAATCAGTTTTTGTTTAGGTGGCTGCACCCAGATATTGGAGCCCGCTTAGGGCTTTATTTTTCGAAAAAAAGCAG
>JAOZNY010000201.1:1763-5288 GCA_029933565.1 Bacteroidales bacterium | reverse complement strand
GTCTTTATACAAAAAATAATCTATCCTAATTCCAAACACAAGTATGTTAGTAACTTTTGCTTATCTCTCTTAAGAAAAAAACCAAAACCCTACTTCATTTGATAATAATTTTTAGATTTGTTTAGTATTACAAATTTTCTTCATTAGTCATGTGACTGAGGGGGCGGAGCTATAGAAATAAGTCAATAAAATTTAATACGAAAAAAATCACTTTTTCAATAAGGTAAAATAACAACTAATACTCGAAAATGAAATCAAATCTGTCGCAAGAAAAACTTCCTGTAAAGATATATTCGTATGAATCACAATTTAATAACCCCTGGCTTTTTATTAGGGAAATGTTTGTTGATTTATTCAAAAGCCGTGATTTAGCCTGGCAATTAACTGTTCGCGACATTAAAGCCCAATACCGTCAAAGTTTTTTAGGAATACTTTGGGCATTTATTATGCCTCTTGCCACTACTATTACCTGGATTTTTCTTAATAAAACAGGCATTGTTAAACTTGCACCCACAGGAATCCCATATCCTTTATATGTTTTTTCAGGTACATTATTATGGTCTATCTTCATGGAAAGCCTTAATTCTCCTTTAAAACTATCAAATGCTGCAAAAAAAACTCTTTCCAAGATTAATTTTCCACGTGAAGCAATTATTATTTCCGGTATTTATCAGTCAATGTTTAATGGTATTATTAAAATAACTCTGATTATAACCACTTTTCTGATTTTTGGGATTTATCCCGGATGGAATCTGCTTCTTTTCCCATTTGCTTTTCTATCACTGGTAATTGCAGGAACTACAATCGGCTTATTAATAACCCCTATTGGTTTATTATATACTGATATTGGAAGAGCGATACCATTAGCAATGCAATTTGTAATGTATATTACCCCGGTTGTTTTCCCCATACCTAAAGATGGTTGGGTCAATTTATTATTCACATTTAACCCACTTACTCAATTAATTATGGTTTGTCGCGACTGGCTATCAGGAACGGCAACACTTTACTTAAATGGCTTTTTAATTGTAACCGCAATTTTAATATTTGTATTATTTATAGCATGGGCTATTTACCGTTTGGTGATGCCAATTATCATCGAACGTATGAGTGCCTAAAAATGATATTTCTTTAAACTAAATTCCTATTAATGTCTGAAACCTTAATAAAAGTTGATAACGTCTCAAAAAAGTTTTGTCTCGATCTAAAAACAAGTCTCTGGTATGGAATTAAAGACATGACGAGTGAGATTTTTGGCAAAAAGAAAAACAATAACGACATTCTTAGAGACAAAGAATTCTGGGCAGTTAAGAATATAAGTTTTGAAGTAAAACGTGGCGAATGCTTAGGCCTGATTGGAAGAAATGGTGCAGGCAAAAGCACCCTTCTAAAAATGCTTAATGGGCTAATAAAACCAGATACTGGCCGCATTGAAATGCATGGGCGTGTAGGTGCATTAATTGAACTTGGTGCAGGTTTTAGCCCTATACTCACTGGTCGTGAAAACATTTACAATAATGCTACCATCCTTGGTTTCACACGTGAAGAAACCGATAAAAAACTAGACGAAATAATTGAGTTTTCTGAATTATCAGGATTTATCGATACACCAGTTCAATACTATAGTTCAGGCATGCGTGTAAGGCTAGGTTTTTCCATTGCAGCACAACTAAATCCGGATATTCTTTTAATAGACGAAGTGTTAGCAGTAGGTGATATGGGCTTCGTACATAAATGTTTCAATAAAATAGATGAACTATTCCCGGATACAGCAATTATTTTTGTATCGCATAGTATGCCACAGGTCTCAAGAATATGTACAGATTTAATAGTTATGACTAAAGGTAAGTCCATTTATCAGTCTAGCGATGTATCAAAAGGTATAAATAAATATTACGAATTATTTCCACGTCTGATAGGCAATGTAGCAAGTTCTGGAAAAGCAGAACTCGAATCTATTTACCTGACATCCGCAAACAAAGACTCACGAAAAATTGAATCTTTTGAAATAAAACATGGTGATGAACTGAATGTGTATTTGCAAATTAACATGAAGGAACAACTAACTAATCCTTATATTCGTATAGTGTTTTTTGACAAAGAACAACGTGGTTTTGGTGAGGTTTTTAATTTTATCGATTTTATAAACATAGATCAGGCAAAAGGAACTTATACTTTCATGGCACATTTTAATGAAATAATAATGGGGCAGGGAGTTTTTTCAATAACAGTTGGTCTTACTGACTATACAGATGGTATAAGGAAATCTATTTTCCGTATGCAATCAGCTATATATTTTAGAGTAACATCCTCAAAGCATGGCTGGTCTCCTATACAATTTGATCCTGTGTGGTCACAAATCAATGAGTAATCCTTTCTAATAGAAAAAACTCAACAAAACATGTTTAAATACAAGTTTTTGTACTTGAGCATTTTTCCTACTTTATAAAACTATAATGAATCTTTAAAAATATCAACAAGAGATTTAACATATGAAATTTAACTTGAATATACCATATAAACCAAATTCAAAATTAAAAATTGCATTTGGTATAAATAGAGTAATTGAAACAAAAAAAGAAATACCTAGAGTTAAAAGTAAAATCAACTTAAATGAATTGGGAATAAACAAAATATTTTGTATAGGATTTGGAAAAACAGCAACTACAACATTAGAATCTACTTTAAAAGGTTTTGGTTTGAAATTAGGGAATCAAGCTGTAGGTGAAATGTTAGTTGAAGATTGGTATAATAAAAAATATGATAGAATTATCCGGTTTTGTCATACGGCCGAAGCATTTCAAGACAATCCATTCGGTTGTCCAGGGCTATTTAAAATTTTTGACCAGGAATTCCCTAATAGCAAGTTTATCTTGACTGTCAGAGATAATTCAGAAGAATGGTATAATTCATTGGTTCGCTTTCATTCAAATTTATTTTCTAACACAGATGAAATGCCAACCGAAACAGAATTGGCAAATGCACTTTATAGATACAAAGGCTTTCTTCTTGATTCCCGGAAATGGATTTTTAATTATCCGAAAGTGCCTTTATATGATTCAGATTATTATCAAAGTACGTACCTCCAACATATTGATGATGTAAAGAGATATTTTAAGAATGAAAATGAAAAGCTATTAATTCTTAACATAAAACAAGAAAACAGCTATAAGGATTTATGTGATTTCTTAGGTGTTGATATGCCTGAAAATGGTGGATTCCCTTGGTTAAATAAATCAAAATAGTATAAAAAATGGAACAAAAACGAATTAATGTAACTCAACCCTCTCTTCCCCCTCTTGACGAATTTATTCCATATCTCGAAAAAATATGGGAAAATAAAATATTAAGTAATAAGGGGCCTTTTCATCAGCAACTTGAAGAAGAACTTTGCAATTACCTTGGTGTTAAATATATTTCCCTTTTCACCAATGGAACTATGGCACTTATTACTGCCTTACAGGCATTGCACATTACAGGAGAAGTAATTACAACGCCATACAGTTTTGTAGCAACAACTCATTC
>JAOZNY010000201.1:0-1663 GCA_029933565.1 Bacteroidales bacterium | reverse complement strand
TTAGATTCTGCAAAGCCTGAAAACCTACCGCATGCTGAAAAGGTTGCCGAAGAAGTAATTTGCTTGCCAATTTATCCTGATCTTCAAGATAGTCAGATTAATATGATTATTGATGTGTTGGATAGTTTTCAGAAAAAAGGTTAGAACGCATTGGATCTGATAAAAACTATCATTGTATTTACGAATTTATCGAACTTACAAAGGCTATATCTAAACGAACCTTTTATCTAATTATAAGCTGAATGATCTTTAATATACCTTTTTCAAGAAAAAAACTCAAAAATCATGCATAAGAAATGTGTCATTGTATTTTCAGGTTTTAACGAGCGTGCTGTAATTGCGTTTATTAGAACACTTGAAACACACAAAATTCAATATGCAATTATTGCAACATCAAAAGATGATTATATATTTTCAACTACATATGTAAATAAAGTAATTGCTGTCAGGCAATCCGTAACTTTAATACTATCTGACATAATAAATTCAATTAACAAAGTTAAAGGAACAATAATTGCAGATGAATATATAATTGCTCCTTCATCAGAAGCACTTAACAGGTTTTTACTTGACAACAAGATTATTATAGAGTCTGGAAACTGTATAATTCCATTAGTACCAAAGGCTGATTACGAATCTATCTCTAACAAATATAGTTTTGGTAATATTTGTGATGATACCGGAATTAAAGTGCCCTATGAGAATATTAATTTAGATGAAGCACCCCTACCATTTGTGGCAAAACCCAAAGAATATTTTTCTTCTGATGGGTCAATTTATAGTCCATTCATTATTGTAACTGAGGCAGATAAAAAAAAGTTTATAAAAGAACATAATCATTCTGATTTTTTTTATCAGCAATACATCTATGGGAAAAGCCTTTACTTGCTTTATTATTTTCAAAGAAATGGGAAGGTATATAAATATTCTCAAGAGAACTATATTCAACAACCTGATGGAAAATCAATTGTAGCTGCAATATCATCAAACTTTCACAATACAATAGAATCTCAGAAATATGAAAAACTCCTAAAGTCATTGAACTTTTTTGGCCTGATAATGATTGAAGTTAAACAACAAGACAAAATAAACTATATGATTGAAGCAAATCCACGTTTTTGGGGACCATCTCAACTTTTTGTAGATGCAAAAATGAATTTATTTGAAGCATTCCTCTATGACTTCGAATTATTGAATATGCCACCAATATTTACTGAACCTAAAAAGGTAATCAAATATTTTTGGCATGGTGGTATTATAAAAACCTACAAACTGAAAAAGGAACTTTCATTTCATCAATCATGTACTAACGATTTAATGAATGATTTACCTGTTTGGCTTCAATCAGATGTTTTTAGAAGACCTGATACTTATAATGTGTTTAAAAATGAATTATCATGAATAACAATAAAATTGAAGAACTTAAAAGACTCTATGCGAAAGGCAGCAAGCACTCCAACTATCAAATTTTGCCCAAAAGATTAATAGAATCTTTACCTCCCCACACAACTGAAGTAAAGAGTAGGTTTGAGGAAGAAAGGTTGACTTATATTTTAAAACAAATTGATATTAAAGCAAAAACAGTTCTTGATGTTGGGGGGAATACCGGATATTTTTCCTTTGAATTACTTGAAAAAGAAGCTAGTCATATTCACTATTACGA
>JAOZNY010000037.1 GCA_029933565.1 Bacteroidales bacterium | reverse complement strand
TCGCAATGACGATTTTACTAGGATAATTATCTAGTATTACGTGAAGAACAAATACCTATTTTGTTTTCAGGAAATCCAAATCATTAAAATGGAAATCAGGGGCATCCATTTTTATTTTGAACCCGATAATATTTCCTTCTTCATTAAAATTGAAAGTAACAAATCCAGGGGGTAGAAATGGATCAGCAAACTTAATCTTAAAAGTGTTATAGTGCCAGTGTTCCATTATTGAATTAAACAGTTTTGCAGTTGGCAATAAGGTTATTTTTAGTTGGTCATTGGCAATTTCAATTTTAGCATGCCCATACATTTTATCTTCATAAATTCCAGTAAACAACGAATCGGCCACAGATGGTTTTGTGTCCAAGATTCTTTCTTCGGCAAGTTTATCCCATTTTTCCTCTAATTTCTTTTCTTGACCTTTTTCATAAACCAAATACTTTGCAGCCCAGTTAGTTGTGTCAGTTGGGTTTAAATAAAAGTTGAGTATTTTTCTGTCAATGGCCGGAATTAGTGCCGATAATTGGTTTGCCAAAATAACATACGCAAGGTTGTCCTCTGGTACAACCACCACTTTTGAATGAAAACCTGGTAACCCACCACCGTGATGAATTATCTTTCTTCCCTGATAGTCTTTTAAAAACCAGCCAAGGCCATAACCTGAAAAGTGAGTGCCATCAACAGTTTCTCCTTTTCCAGCATTTAAAGGTGTATGCAGCGCTGTCATTTTATAATAATTTCTTTTGGAATAAATTGAAGTATCGCCAGTTTCACCTTTGTTTAATACCAGTTGTATCCAGTTCATCATATCTTTTATTGAACTATTGATAGCCCCTGCTCCTCCAATATTATCATAGTTAATAAACTCCATTACTTTACCATCGAGGTGAGGCCATGCAGCATCTTTATTTTCCTCAAACCCTTTGTTGGTAATTGTGGAAGATTCCATTTCAATGGGAAGTAAGATATTCTCGGTAACAAATTCGCCCCAACTTTGTCCTGTTATACTTTTTATCAACTCGCCAGCTGTAATAAACATTAGGTTTGAATAACCAAATTCCTCGCGCAGGCTATATGGATTCTCCCGATATTTAAACTGATTAACCACATCGGCGGTAGTTCTTTGTGTGCCATACCATAAAAGGTCGCCATCAAAAGTTTTATAGCCCGAGCGATGAGCAAGCAAGTCTTCAACACTTAGTTCTGCTGTTAGATAGGGGTCGTAAAGAGTAAAACCGGGCAAATGGTCAACAACTTTATCTTTCCAGTTTAGTTTGCCTTGCTCTACCAAAATAGAAATACATGCCGAAGTAAAAGCTTTTGAGCATGATGCTATTCCAAAAAGTGTATTCTCGTCAACTTTCTTTCCGGTTTCTACATTTTTAACTCCATAAGTTTCCATAAAAACAACTTCGCCATTTTTTATAATACCCACAGCAAAGCCCGGCATATTAAACTCATCAACATATTTTTCAATATAGTTGTCAAGATTTTTTAAGTCTTTTTTGTCCTGAGCTTTTATATTACTACTGAAAACAATAATTAGCACAGTCGAAATAAGTATGAATATATTTTTCATAATTTTAAATTTTTAAGATAAATTCAATTCTTTTGTTTTCCAGCATTTAGAAAATTATGTAATCAGCAGGATTTACAGGAGTTCCATTATGCCATAACTCAAAATGCAAATGGGGGCCGGTTGATATTTCTCCCGATTCGCCTATAATGGCTATTGGTTCTCCGGCACTAACTATTTCTCCTTGTTTTTTAAGTAGAACCGAATTGTGTTTGTAAAATGAAATAATATTTTGTTCGTGCTGTAAGGCAACTATATAGCCGGTTTCAAGAGTCCAACCCGAGAAAATGACTGTTCCATCTAAGATGGCTTTTATGGCAGAATTATGTTTCGAAACAATATCTATCCCAAAATGGTTCTCGCTTAAATCAAATTTCGATGTAACTATGCCTTCAACAGGAGGATAGAAACTTAGATTGCGAATGCTAACGAGGTCTTTTTCTGTGGTTTCTGTGGTTTCTGAAATATACAAATTGTGAAGGTTCTGGCTTTCAAACTCAAGTCTTAAAAGGCTGTCTTCAATCGAACTCTTGAGTTTAATGGAATCGTAAGATTTGTTTTCTGTTGTTTGAAGTTCTGGCTCTTCAACAAAATCTTTACCTTCCACAATATTCTTAATACTTTCAAAAAAAATGTCCTTGCTGGTTAGTTCATTCTGTAAAGAATCGGCCAGAACATTTAACTTAATGAGTGATTCGCGCTGATAATCACTTGGGTAGCCTGGAATATATTCTTTTATGGGAGTGTAGATAATTAATATAAAAGTGAGCGAAGTAAAAATAATGCCCAGGCTAATAAAAACACTTAAAACATTTAGTCTTGTAAGTCTGAAGATGAATCTTTCTTCAAAAGTTTCATCGTTGAAAATTACCATGCGGTATTTACTCCTTAATTTATAATACCACTTTCTATTAGACATTTTTTTGGCCATTGCTTTTAATTAGAGCACAAACCTAAGCAAAAAAGGTAAAACTGATATGTGAAAAAAATTAATCCTTATCCCACATTTCAAAATCGATTAATTGAACAATTCAGCAATGTATGATTAAGTAGAATTATACAATCACAAACATTGCTTATTTTTAAGAATTAAGCACATCTTTATTATTTTTGCACATCTTTCAGTAATATTTTATGGGGAAATAAGTTATTAAGAAAAATAATAATTTGAAATTTAGTAAAAAATATACTTTTTTAATTGCAATTGTAGGCTTGGCATTTGTATTTTCAATTAGTGCCTGCTCAACAAAAAAGAATGGATGGACACGCCGTGCTTATCATAATCTTACATGTCATTACAATGTTTATTGGAATGGAATGATGAGCCTTGATGAAGGGGAGAAATCATTGAGAGAGGGTGTAAAAGATGATTATTCGAGAATACTAAGGGTTTATAATTATGGCGATAAAAAGGATGCTAAAAGAATTTACCCTAAAATGGACAGAACCATTAAAAAGGCTTCAATTGGCATTCAGCGCCATAGCATGTATTTTGGTGGTAAAGAGCAGGTTAAGTGGATTGATGATAGTTATATGATGATGGGTAAGGCCCATTTCTACAAACATGATTTTATAAGTGCCAGGCGGGTTTTTAAATATGTATCTACAAATTTTCCAGATGATCCAATTCAATATGAGGCATATCTTTGGTTGGCTAAAACACATATTGGTGCCGAACGTTATGAAAAAGCCATAGCAACAATTAACCTTTTGCAGAGTAAACTCGACGAGAAAGATTTCCCTCTTGAAGTTGAAAAGCAAATCCCACTTGTATTGGCAGATTTTTATCTTGCACAAGAACAATACGATAAATCATATCCTTACCTTGAAAGATCACTTGAACTGAACAATAAAATTTACATAGTGACGAGGGTTGACTTTATTCTGGGGCAGATAAACCAAATGGAAGGTAACAATCAATTAGCAACCAACTATTTCAAACGTGTAGTTAACAAAAACCCCGATTACGTTATGGCCTTCGAAGCCAAAATGAATCTGGCAGAAACTTATGCTTCAGAAACTGGAGATAGTAAAGGTATAAACAAAATTCTGAATAAAATGCTCAAAGAGGCTAGAAATGAGGAGTTCAGAGATCAGATTTATTATGCTCTTGCACAGGTGGCTAAAAAGGATAACAACGACACTCTAACAATTAATTATTTGAGGGAATCGGTGCGGACTAGCATTAAAAACAATGTACAAAAAACAAAATCTTCCCTCGAGGTAGCTGATATGTTCTTTGAAAGGCAGAACTATCAATTCGCGCAAGCTTATTACGATACTGCTGTAAGTTCGCTCCCGAGAGATTATCCTGATTATGACAATATTAGTTATAAAGCAGGTGTTCTAACAAATCTTATTACTCAGGCTCAGACAATTAAAGAACAGGATAGTTTGCAGTTTTTGGCAAGCATGGACACCACTGAACTTTTAGCCATAATTGATCAAAAAATTGAGGATTTTCGTATTGCCGAGGAAGAAAGGCTGGAGGCAGAACAGGAACTTGCCGAAGGTGGAGTTCAGTTTATTGACCAGAAGGCTGATAAGGGCAGAGGAACGAGTCTTGGTGGTGGAGGCTGGTATTTTTACAATCAGCAGGCAATGAGTATGGGGTTTTCTGAGTTTGTTAGGAAGTGGGGCAACCGAAAACTTGAAGATAACTGGCGTTTAAGCGATAAAAGGATGATGTTGCAATCGTTGGATGGTGGTGATGATATTGTATCCGACTCAACAGTTGCCGATACTTCACGGGTTTCTAAAAGTCCTATGGATAGGAGTTTTTATCTTGCAGGAATCCCGAATACACCAGATAAGATTGCTGCCTCCGATGTTCAAATAATAGAAGCGTTCAACAAACTTGGGTTTATCTATTTAATGGAACTCAATGATTCAACGGCAGCCAAGGAAACATTTATCGAGTTTCAAAAACGGTTTCCCGAAAATGAATACAGGCTTGAATCGTGGCATGGTCTGTATAAAATTTATATGGCTGAAAAAAACTTTAGTGAAGCAGATTATTATAAAAATTTAATATTGAATAATTATCCTGAGAGTACTTATGCCAAGGTAATTATTAACCCCGATTATTACACACTGTTTGAAGAAGAAAAACAAAAGGCTTCTGAATTGTATATGAGGACTTACGAAGCATTTAAGCAGGAAAAATATTACAGAGTAATTTCATACTCCAACCGTGGGATGGATCTTTATCCTGACGATACCGCTGTTATGCCACGGTTTATGTATTTAAGGGCACTTTCGCTTGGTAAAGTTGACACCCACGATACTTTATACGCATCGCTTAATAATTTAATAACTACCTATCCGGCAAGTCCGGTTACGCCAAGAGCCATATCGCTTAAAACCAAACTCCAGTTGGAATACGGTTTTGGAACACCTCCGGATACAACGGGTCAAATGGGAGGTGATGGAGACAAAAAGATGACTGAACCCTCCATTTATAGTCTTAACGAAAATGATGTGCATTTTGTAATGTTTGTGGTCAATAATAAAAACGTAAAGGTAAATGCATTAAAGATCAGACTATCAGATTTTAATGGTAAGTATTTTAGCTTAATGCGACTAAAAACAAAAAGTTTGATGCTTAATAAAGACCAAACAATTGTTACAGTTGGCAACTTTAAAAACAAAAATGAAGCCTTAAATTATTATGGGGCACTTGAAAATGACACATATGTTCTTTCAGGTGTTGATGAAAATGAATACGATCTGTTTCCAATATCCACAACTAACTATCCTCTGTTTTATCGCGATAAAAGTGTAAGTGCCTATAAAGACTTTTATGACAAGAATTATAAAAGAGATTAATTTTGAAAATTTACCAAAATAAAATGAAAAAGTTAAATAATGGGAATAATGATGCCCATGTTCACAACCTGATTTCTCAGGGCACTACCATTAAAGGTGATATTGAAACTGATGGTGATTTAAGAATTGATGGCAATTTAATTGGGAATATCATAGTAAAAGGTAAACTTGTTGTGGGTGATTCAGCAAGCATTGAAGGTACCATAAAATGTGAAAATGCTGATATTTCGGGAAAGATTGTTGCAAAAGTAACAGTAAGTCAACTTATAGTATTAAAGGAAGCCTCTAGGTTTTCTGGTGATATTATTACTAAAAAGATTTCAATTGAACCAGGAGCTGTATTTTCTGGTAAATGTCAGATGGCTTCTGAGAGTTTAAGTTCAATGGCCATAAAAAAAGATGTCGGAGAAAAAAAATAATGACAGTCCTTTAAAGTTTTATGCCAAGTATTCATCATTGGCCTTGCAAATGATTGTGATAATTGTAGGTGCTGCTTTTGGAGGGCGTGAGATTGATAAATATGTAACATGGGAATTCCCCGTGTTTACTGTTTCAATGACAATTCTGAGTGTGGTTGTTGCAGTAATTTATGGAATGAGGGAAATATTTAAACAGAAATGAAAATATTCAATACTTTTTTCAAACAGTTCTCATTAATTGCAGGAGTAGTTCTTTTATTGAGCATTCTAATTGATTTCCTTGTCCCAAAGATTAAGATTTCAGCAATGTATCCTTATATTTTACTATTTCTATATTTGGTAACACTAGCCATATTTAAAATGATTGCAAAATCAATGGAAAATCGTTTGAGCAGATTTGCAAATACCTATATGCTGGCAAATTTTGGGAAGTTAATTCTATTTACGGGCATTATTGTTTTGTATGCATTTTTGAACCGTGATGATGCCATTTCGTTTATGCTTACTTTTTTTATATACTATTTCATATTTACAGGTTTTGAAATTTTATCCTTATTAAAGATAAAACAGTAATTTATAATCATTCAATATTGTTTTTATAGTCTGATTATCAATCGATTTACGCGCATTCTTCTTTAAACCATTTTCCAATTACATATTACTTACTAAAGGCTTGCAGTTTATATGCATTAAATATATATTTTTATGCACTTAAATATTTTTCTTAATGGTAGTTAAAGGTTCTTTTGAAGATATCATTTATATATTGGCTGGGCTGGTTTGGGTAGCCTTTTCAATTTATAAGGGTAGCCAAAAACAAAAGAAAGCAAAAGCCTCCGGCGGAGAAAAGAATAAGAGTAAATCAACAGTTGAACAATTTATTGGGGAATTCCTTGGAGTAAAAGAAGATAACATTGTTTATCAGGATGAAGAAGAAAGTACTGAAAATGGAGAAGTTTTATTTGATGAGGTAGAAGAAGCCGAAACTCAAGAAAAATATCAACCAACAGAAGTATCCTCTTATGATGATAAATATAAGGAAGGCAACTTTTTCAAAGAAAAACAAGTCTTAACTCCGGAAGATGGTAAAGTCGTAAGGTTAAAAGTGACCAACGGAAAAAAACCAAACCGAAAAAGGAAAAAACCAAGATTTGATGTTAGAAAAGCGGTAATCTATTCTGAAATATTGAAAAGGCCGGTTTACTAACAAATTATTTATTGAATAAATTATGGTTTTACTATTTTAGTAAATTTACCAAGTTTTAATAATGCAGGATTTTTAAAAATTAACAGAGTATGATAAGAAATTTACTCATTACGTTAGGCTTAATACTTTCAACAGGGCTTTTACTGCAAGCGCAGCAAGGTGCTTTGCAAGGAAAAGTAATTGATAAGGACACCAAAGAACCTGTTCCATTTGCAAACATTATTCTTGATAACAATGGAACTCAGGTAGGAGGAACAATGTCCGACTTTGATGGCAATTATACCATTAAGCCAATCCCTCCGGGAAAATATGATTTAAAAGCCACGTTTGTTGGTTATAAAACAGTTCTTACTACAGGAGTTACAATTGCTGCCGATAAAATAAGGTTTCATGATATTGAAATGACAGCAACATCTGAGATGCTAGAAGAGATAGAGATTATTGAGTATACCGTGCCCCTAATCTCTAAGGATGAAACGGCAAGTGGTGCTTCGGTTACCTCCGAGGAGATTGCTAAAATGCCGAATCGTAATGCAAACTCAGTTGCCACAACAGTTGGTGGTGTGTTCTCGGAAGACGGTGAAAGAGGTAGTGTAAGAGGTGCCCGTTCCGACCAAACAGCAATGTTTATTGATGGTATTCGTGTTATTGGTAGTACAAGTGTGCCACAGTCTGCCATAGAGCAGGTTGACGTTGTTTTGGGTGGTGTGCCTGCTAAGTATGGTGACGTAACCTCAGGTATTATTAATGTAACAACAAAAGGGCCATCGCGTACTTTTGGTGCTGGCCTGGAAATGGAAACTTCAGAATTTTTGGATTCCTATGGTGCAAGTAGAGTTGGGTTTAACGTTATGGGGCCGCTTATTAAAGGAAAGAACAAAAATGGAACTTCTGTTCTTGGCTTCTTCCTTGCTGGTGATGTGAATTATCATAAAGATGGACGACTTTCGGCAATAGGCCATTATAAAGCAAAAGACGATGTACTTAGTACATTGGAGCAAAATCCATTGCGCCCTGTAGGCCCTGGTCAAACAGGAACATATATTAATGGTGAGTTTTTAAGGCTGGATGATCTTGAACATACCAATACTTCCCAAAACACATCAAACTACAATGTTAACCTTTTGGGAAATATAAATATACGTACAACAGAAACAGTAAACCTTACCATTGGAGGTAGTTACTTTACTGAGCATCTTAACGATTTTAACTATAGTGCCAGTTTGTTAAACTACGACAAAAATAGAGTAAGGAATCGTACAACATATCGTGGTTACATTAAGTTTACTCAACGTTTTGCCACCGATCCTGAAAGTACTAGTAAAATTAAAAATGTTTATTATTCAATTCAGGCTGACTACAGTAAGTATAAAGGCGAATATGGCGACCCTAACCATTGGGATGACTTATTTAAGTATGGGTATTTAGGTAAATTTTCAACCTTTAAAACACCAACTTATGCACTAGGAAGTGAAACTGTTGATGGAAAGTTATACGAAAATGTTTACCTACTTGATTCATGGGATTTTGATACATTAGTAACATGGGACCCAAGGGATATTAACCCTTTAGTTGCTGAAATTACTAATTCTTATTACGATTTATTTGAAGATCCATTAGGACATTATATGAACTACGACCAAATTCAATTGGGTGGTGGTAAACTTAATGGTGACAATCCTGACCTTGTGTATGGCCTTTACCAATCGCCTGGTAGAAATCAAACGGGTTATGGTAAATGGGATAATGACCAATATAATATTAAGGCCGATGCCTCACTGGATATTGGTAATAATGCTATCAAATTTGGTTTTCAGTATGAGCAAAGGGTTGAACGTTCAATTAACTACGGACCAACCGGTTTATGGACACATATGCGTGGGTTAACGAATTTCCATATTCGTGAACTTGATAAAGACAATCCGTATTTTACAGGTATCGATACTATTGCTTACCAAAGGAGATATGATGGTTCTTCACAGTTTACCTTCGACAAAAATCTTAGAAATGCCATGGGTCTTGCCGAAGATGGTCTGGACTTTATTATAGTTGACTCCTATGATTATAACGATGGCTCAATTCAGTATTACGATGCCGATGGAGTAATGCATATAGGAAACATTGGTCAAGATGCATTTGATATTGGAATGTTTTCTGCCGATGAACTTTGGAACAATGGTGGTAATGCTTCTTATGTTGGATATAATGGCTTTGATTATAAAGGTAATGTTCAAAAGGAACAGGTGTCATTTGATGACTTTTTCACCAAAACTGATGCAAATGGAGACCTGACCCGTGATATTGGAGCTTTCAGACCAATTTATATGGCAGGTTATATTCAGGATAAATTTGCTTTTAAAGATCTTATTTTTAACGTTGGTGTACGTGTTGACCGTTTTGATGCAAACCAAAAAGTATTGAAAGATCCTTATTTGTTGTTTCCTGCTAAATCAGTTGATGAGGTAACATCAATGCCTGGTGGTGGTTCAATTAATCATCCTGGTAATATTGGTGGCGATTATATAGTTTATGTTAATAAAGTTGAGAACCCAACCGAAATAGTTGGTTATAGAAATGGAAACATATGGTATAATGCCGAGGGTGTTGAAATTCAGGATCCTACTGTTTTGGATGTAGGAAGCGGGATTTCTCCATATTTGAAGAATCAGAATCAGGAAAATGTTGAAGCCAGTTCATTTAAGGATTATGATCCACAGGTTAGTATTATGCCAAGGATTTCATTCTCCTTTCCTATATCGGAAGACGCATTGTTCTTTGCACATTACGATGTACTGACACAGCGTCCTACAAGTAATATTTTCTCAAGTCCGGCTACTTATTATTATTTTAACTCAATTTCAGGTTCAATTAATAACCCTTCCTTAAAGCCTACAAAAACAATTGACTACGAACTTGGTTTTAAACAAAAACTTACTAATACATCTGCAATCACATTTACTACTTTTTATCGTGAAATGCGCGACATGATTCAGTTGTACAGGTTTACAGGGGCTTATCCAAAGGATTACACTTCCTTTAATAACCTTGACTTTGGTACTGTTAAAGGTCTTACTCTTGAGTATGACTTACGACGAACAAATAATGTAAGGTTAAGGGCTTCCTATACTTTGCAGTTTGCCGATGCAACAGGTGCATCAACAACAACAGCTGCATCATTAATTGCTGCAGGTTTACCTAACTTAAGGTCAACTTTCCCAATGCCTTGGGACAGAAGGCACCAGTTTAATATTGTACTCGATTATAGGTTTGGAAATGGTAAAAAATACAACGGACCACAAATCAATCGCGATAAGAAAGGTAAAGCACCGGTTGATGTGTTAAGCGATTTTGGATTTAGTTTGACAGTTAATGGTGGTTCAGGAACACCTTATACAGCTTCAAAAAATGTTACATCACCAATATCTCAGGGAACAAATATCCTGAAGGGTACTTATGGTGGTTCAAGGTTGCCATGGCAATTCCGTATGGACTTAAGAGTTGATAAAGATTTTTATTTCAAGTCAAAGGAAAAGGCTGGTGATAATCAAAAGCGAATTTATATGAATGCATATTTCCAGTTATTAAACATTCTTAATACTCAAAATATTATTAATGTTTATCCTTACACTGGAAATCCTGATGATGATGGATACCTTTCGGCTCCTGAATGGCAGCGTCAGATTAATAGTCAGCTTGACCCACAATCGTTCTACGATTTGTATAGCGTTTATGTTGATAGCCCATTTAATTACAGTATGCCGCGTCAGATTAGGTTTGGTTTAATCTTTAACTTTTAACAGATAAAACCTAGCGAATTGAAAATGATTAAAGAAGAAAAAAATAATATCATGAGAAATATTTTTCGAGGATTAATGATTGGCTTAGTTGCATTACTGATAATAAATCAGTCCTATGCCGAAGAATATAAATTCGAAAAAAGCCAAAATGCTAACTTGAAGCAAACTACTGCCGGTTGCGCACCTGCAGCAGGCTTCGAATGGCTTGACATTAATAATGTAAAAGCAAGGATAAATACCGGTGGCGATATGTGGTGGGATTTACCAGGTGGAGTTGGTTCAAAATACTTCATTCCTAAAGAAGGCTCTGCAACATCTATGTTCTCCGGATCCTTATGGATTGGTGGACTCGACATTAACAACCAGTTGAAACTTGCTGCCCTGCGTTATCGCCAAGTAGGTATTGATTATTGGACAGGCCCTCTAACAATTGATGGAACTGCTGCAATTGATGATGCGGTTTGTGCTCAATACGACAAGCATTTTCGTATGACACGTGAAATGGTTGATAAGTTTATTTCACAATTTGATCCTGAAACAGGAGTGTATACCCCTGATGATGGTTATTCAGTTCCTCTGGAAATCCAAAACTGGCCAGCTCATGGCGATGTTAATCTTGGACAGAGTTACTACTTAGCCCCTTTCTTTGATATTGGAGGCGATGGTGACTACGATTGGGAAGACGGTGATTATCCTTATTATGATATTACTAACGAATTATGCCATACTAAAATTCCTACAAAAGAAGAAGAAATTGAAGGTTCGCTAAAAGAGGGTAGTAGTATCCTTGCCGACCAGGTTATAAAAGGTGACCAAACACTGTGGTGGGTTTTCAACGATAAAGGAAATATACATACAGAAACTAATGGTGCTGCCATTGGTATGGAGATTAGAGCACAGGCTTTTGCTTTTGCAACAAACGACGTTATTAATAATATGACGTTTTATAGTTATGAAATAATTAACCGTTCAACTTTTGAGTTGACCAATACTTATATGTCGCCATGGGTTGATACCGACCTTGGTTATGCCTGGGATGATTTTGTAGGTTGCGATGTTGGACGTGGACTTGGTTATTGCTACAATGGTGCTGCCATTGATGGTAATGGCGAACCAGAATCTTATGGTGAACAACCACCTGCCATTGGTGTTGACTTTTTCCAGGGACCTTATATGGATCCTGATGGAATGGATAATCCAAAGTTCGAATACTCAGTTATTAATGACGATACTACTTGGGCACAAATTTGTGATGAGAGTATAAATGGTGTAAACTTTGGTAACGGTATTAAAGATGATGAGCGATTTGGAATGCGCCGTTTTGTGTACCACAACAATAGTGGTGGTAATCAGGGTGACCCACAAATAGCTACTCATTACTATAACTATTTAAGAGGTCTCTGGAAAAACGGACAAGTAATGCGCTATGGCGGCGATGCATATTCTTTAGGTGTTGTTGGACCAGAATGTGATTTCATGTTCCCGGGCGATTCTGACCCTTGTAACTGGGGAACAGGTGGACTACCTCCAAATGGTGGTTATACCCAAAATGGTTTTTACTGGACTGAAGAAACCGGAAATGCTGGTTCTCCTAATGCTCCGGGTGATAGACGATTTATGCAATCGGCAGGGCCATTTACCCTTGAGTCGGGGGCTGTAAATTATATTACAGTTGGTATTCCATGGGCACGTGCTACTTCAGGTGGGCCATTTGAATCGGTTGAATTATTAAGGGTAGTTGATGATAAATGCCAGGCATTATTCGATAATTGTTTTAAGGTAATTGATGGGCCTGATGCTCCTGATTTGGCAATACGCGAAATGGACAGAGAGATAATAATTTATATTTCGAACTCACCAAATTCAAATAACTATAATGAGGCTTATGCTGAATTTGATCCAAATATTATTCAACCATTACCCGGAGGAGAAGATGGAGAACGTAGTGATTCTGTTTACTATTTTGAAGGTTATCAGATATTCCAATTAAAGAACCCTCAGGTTAGTGTTGAAAGCCTTTACGATGCCGACCTTGCACGATTAATTGCAGAGTTTGACGTTAAAAATGGTGTAACTCAGGTAGTTAATTATAACTTTAATGAGAGTTTGGGTGCCAATGTTCCTCAAGAAATGGTTAATGGTGGCGATAATGGAATTTCACATTCCTTTAAAGTTACTCAGGATTTCTTTGCTGAAGGCGATATTCAACTTATTAATCATAAGCAATATTATTATATGGCTATTGCCTATGGTTACAATTTGTATGCACCATATAAACCCGATGAACCACCTGTAGGACATCTTGGACAAACCATGCCTTATCTTGCAGGTAGAAAGAATATTAAAACTTATGTAGGTGTTCCTCATAAAGTAGTTAATGGTACAAAGATAAATGGAGAATATGGAGACGTACCTGAAATTACCCGATTAGCAGGTAATGGTAATGGTGGCGCAAATCTTGAATTTACCAATGAAACTGTTGAAGAGATTCTTTCAAAATCACCAGCAGGACCTGACAATATTTTTGGAGATGCCGATTATCCAATAGCTTACAATCCGGTTTATAAAAAGAACCATGGACCAATTGACGTTAGAGTAATCGATCCTTTGAATGTTATAAATAGCACATTTGAGTTGTGGTTGGATACTTTTGAGCATGTAAGATTATACGATGTTGTAGGTGATGCTATTTTAAGGGGAGATACTGCCTCTAAAATGGTTGCAAAATGGTATATGAAAGATTTAAATTCAGGGGAAATTTATAAATCAGATACAACTACATTATTAGTAAATGAGCAGTTATTTACTGAAATTGGTTTGTCTGTAAATATTTCTCAACCTTATTATCCCGGCCCTTACAATGTTGGTAACAACCAGGATCAAAAGGCAATGTACTATATCTTATCTGATAATAATGGATACATAAGTTCTTCAATTGAAGTTAGTGACAGTACAAACATGTGGCTTGGAGGTATTCCAGATATTGATGTGCCTGGTTTCCCATTGAACTGGATTAGATCAGGAACCTATAAAGCTGGTGAAGGTGGTTCATCTGCTGATAACGACTGGAATATGTCGAGAGATCCAAATAAACCATGGGACCCCGACGAGAACTATGAGAAAGTATTGGGTGGTACTTGGGCGCCTTATGCAATGACAGCCTTTGGTAATAATACACCTGGTGAAAATAGTGCGTTGGAAAGTGAAGTTGGACCTGCATTTAGCGATTTGGCTAAAAGAGGTTCTCCACTATATAAGTTATCAAGTGTTGATATTGTTTTTACTCCTGATAAGTCAAAATGGTCGAGAGTACCAGTTTTGGAGATGAGTTTTTATGAAGAACTGGCAGAAGGAAATGCTCCTAGGTTCTCATTACGACGTCATGCTTCAGTTGATAAAGATGGAAATTATGCTACTATTGGTGATGGTCCTAGTGATAATCCTAATGATGCTAACTATATTAGTGATCATGGTATGGGTTGGTTCCCAGGCTATGCACTTAACCTTGAAACAGGCGAAAGGCTAAACCTTATGTTTGGTGAAGATTCATGGCTTGTTGAAGAAAATGGACGTGATATGCTCTTCAATCCTACTTCAGAAATTATTAAAGGATCGATGGGAGAGTTTGTTATGGGTGGTAAACATTATGTTTATGTAATGAGGCACGATAAAGTAGAAATGGAATTAGGACCATTTGACTTTATTATCGAATCGCCTGCTTATGATGCCGGAAGAAATGCTATTGAAACTCTGGATACACTGTTTCAATCACCATTATATGGTATAAAACATTTGTATTATACTAACATAATGTACACTGGAATGCCATTAAAAAATCCTGAGGCAGAATGGTTATCAAATGAACTAACGGTAAAAATCAGGATTAATAAACCATACGATAGACATTATTCATTAATACCTCTCGATACAGTACATCCGGGCATGGACCTTAATGGAGGTTATCCAATGTATGAGTTTAGTACCGAAGGAATAGCAACAGGCTATGATGTTCCAGATGTTGCAGAATCACATATGGATATTATTAATGTAGTTCCTAATCCTTATTATGCATATTCAGCTTATGAAAATAATGCACTTGATACCAGGGTTAAGATTACTAATATTCCAAAACAATGTACAATAACAATTTTTGATGTTTCTGGTACAAAGATCAGACAATTTAAAGTTGATGTGGGTGGTGTTGCCCCTGTTATATTTGGTGAGGATATCAATAAGCAGGATTATATGCAGGAAACTACAAGTATTGAATGGGATATTAAAAACTTTGCAGGTGTCCCTGTTTCTGGTGGTGTTTATTATATCCATATTAAATCGCCAGTAGGTGAAAGGGTAATTAAATGGTTCAGCATGCAAAGGGTTCCTGACCTTAACACATTCTAATTCAAAAGATAATGAACGAGAAAAAAATAATAGGTATGACTAATCTTTATAAATATCTGATTGCATTATTAGTAATAGCATTTGTAAGTCCTGCTTTTGCCGGTAATAAAGACCGATCGGGGCAAGCTGGGGCTTCCGAACTTTTAATAAATCCCTGGGCTCGTAGCAGTGGCTGGGGAAGCGCCAATATGGCAAGAGTTAGGGGACTTGAAGCAATGTGGGGAAATGTTGCAGGTACGGCATTCACGAAAAAAACAGAAATAATATTTTCACATACCCAGTGGCTTAAAGGTACTGGTACTAGTATTTTTGCATTTGGCTTAACACAAAAAGTTGGTGAATCAGGTGTACTTGGTATACAGGTAATGTCCATGAGTTTTGGAGAAATTCAAATTACCAACGGAAGTAGTCCGGATGGTGGACTTGGAACCTTTAAACCTAGTTTGATGAACTTTGCCATTTCTTATGCCAAGGCCTTTTCAAATAGTATTTATGGTGGTATTGTTTTCAAAGGTGTATCAGAATCAATTTCTGATGTTACTGCCTTTGGATTTGCAATTGATGCAGGTATTCAATATGTAACTGGTGAGCATGACCAAATGGCCTTTGGTGTTGCTCTTAAAAATGTTGGACCTCAAATGAAATTCTCAGGTGATGGCTTGTCTTTTAAAGATCTTATTGAAATGAAAGGCGTTGATAATGGCTATACTTTTGAGCAAAGATCTCAAGGGTTCGAAATGCCGACCATGCTTACAATAGGTGCTTCTTATGATTTTCTTTTTGGAGGAGATTATAGTTTAGTTCTTGCAGGTACTTTCTTCTCAAATTCATTTTCCAAAGACCAGTTTGCTCTGGGAGTAGAAGGAAACTTGAAAAACTGGGTTATGTTACGTATAGGTTATACCTATGAACAAGGTATTTGGGATGATATTGAGACCGCCGAAAAAACAAACCTAAGTAGTGGATTAAGTCTGGGTGCTACTGTTCAGGTGCCAATTAACAAAGAAAAAGGAAGTAGTTTTGGTATCGATTATTCTTACAGAGAGTCTGTAAGTTTCAATGGAAACCATAGTTTAGGCATAGTGCTTAATTTCTAAAACATTTATAGAAGCAATAGATTTCTTTATATCTTTGCCGCTTCAAAAAAAGGACTCTTAATTAGTTAAGGGTCTTTTTGGCTTATTATAAGTACATTAACAATTAATAAAATGGAATCGAAATACTTTACTGAAGAAGGATTGCAGAAGTTGAAGGATGAGTTGGATGTGCTCGAAAGAGTAGAGAGACCAGCTACGTCAAAACAGATTGCAGAAGCTCGCGACAAAGGTGATCTCTCTGAAAATGCAGAATATGATGCTGCAAAAGAATATCAGGGAATGCTTGAACTTAGAATATCTAAACTAAAACATACTATTAGTATCGCTCGAATTATCGATGAATCGAAAATGGATAGTTCAAAAGCATACATACTTTCAACAGTTACCATAAAGAACTTGAAAAATGGTGCACAAATGAAATACACATTAGTGCCTGAAAAGGAAGCTAATTTTAAGGAAGGCAAAATATCAGTAGACTCTCCAATTTCAAAAGGTTTGCTTGGTAAATCTGTTGGCGATAAGGCTGATATTGTTGTTCCTGCAGGAACAATTCAATTTGAAATTATTGAGATTACAAGATAAAATTACACCTACTGCATAAAACCGCCTTGCTGAAAGCAAGGCGGTTTTTTTGTGTCCTTATTTACATATTCCCTTTATTTCCCCCTTCTGCTTTATTTTAATAATTAACTTTGTAAGAAAAATCATGGCTACCATATTTACAAAAATTGTTAGAGGAGAAATCCCATCTTACAAAATTGCAGAATCAGAAAACTATTATGCTTTTTTGGATATTAATCCACTTGCCAAAGGGCATACACTTGTAATTCCTAAAAATGAAACTGATTACATATTGGATATTGAAGACAATGAATATAAAGGCTTATTTGCTTTTGCAAAAAAAGTTGGAATAGCAATTGAGAAAATAGTTAGTTGTAAAAGAATGGGAATAACTGTAATTGGACTTGAAGTGCCACATGCCCACATTCATCTCATTCCAATAAATTCTATTTACGATATGGATTTTAAACAACCCAAATTGACGTTTACTAACAACGAGTTTAAAAAACTTGCTGAACTAATAAGTTTAGAATTTGATAAATTATAACACATAAAAGTAATACCAATGTTAAAAAATCTTGTCTGAGTTTCTAAGAATTAGATAAACAGGAAATTAATTATTAAACGGTTAACATCAAAAATAACAATGGAAATAATTGTTAAAGCATTGATATATTGGTAGATAATCTTTATTTTTGAGAAAGTTAGTAGGAATCATTAAAATAAAAATTAGTGCTATGATAAAAGTAAAGTTTGAAGGTTTAACATGTTTTACAGTTGACCTCGAAGTAGGCCATTCGCCATTAAGTGAAAAATTCAATTATCTTGTACTAGAATCTAATCCGGAACCGGATTATTATGCTCTTCAAAATTTTCCTCCTAACCAAAGGCATGTGAGTGACAGGCATATTTTCCTTTTAGCAAAGCACCAGAAAAACTGTTTTCAGGATAATGTTTTAAAAGCGGCCTATAAATTAAAGTCAAGGCTTCACAAGGATATTAGGATATTTCCTGGACAAATGTCATTTCTCAACAAGGATTTTCAGGCTGTACGAATTAATACAAAAACTGCTGAAGAAATACCCTTGCTTATTGATGAGTTGGAAAAGGATGGAATCGTTTTAATGGGTGACAGAAAAGTTGCTGCCTATACAAGTTTGATTTATTATAAAAAATATCTTGAGTTTGTTGAGTTGGAAAATGGTGTATATCAAGATAATGATAATAATAACAGATACTTTTTTGAGATACCTGGTTTTGTAGAATTTGAAGATTTCAGAAGTAAAATGGATAAAATTAAAAATAATTGTAATTATCATCTGTTCGATTCATTTTTAGCATCATTATTCATTAAAGAAACGGCTCATAGTTTTATTGGTATTTATTCAGAACATTGCGACCAAAAAAGGTTTAGCGATTTAAAAAATGAAATCAGTAACTTGTTCTATTAGATTAATTAAACTTAATTCAATCATTTATTTTTATTGAAGTTGCTAAAAGTTAAGATATTGTGAATAGAAACAAAAAAAGTGATTTCCTACTATCCACTCTTGAGAGGGGAATCAGGGGTGTGTTATAAATAAATCCAATCAATTTTTTTGTTTTTTGTATAAAACGTAATCAACTTTTAGTAAGTTTATTTCCGGTAGATTTCCCCTACTTATTAATAATTGTAATTTCGCTTCACAATATTTAATTATTATGAAAAGG
>JAOZNY010000036.1:11566-18624 GCA_029933565.1 Bacteroidales bacterium | reverse complement strand
AGGAGGTACGACGCGGCAATCTCAATTGTGAATGGTTTAAACAGGGAGATTGCCACGCTACGCTCGCAATGACGTTCGTCTCTTTTTTGTTCCTTTTTTGAAAAGAAAAATACCGTCATTGCGATCCGCCAACAAAAAAATATTTTTTGAACTAATTACTATTGCGGAGAAGCAATCTCAACTGTGAATGGTTGAAGGAGATTGCCACGCTTCACTCGTAACGGCAAGAAAGGATGGCTGTCTTTTCGGCTAAGTAAAGTAGCGCAGCGGAGGTTACGCATGGAGAAATCTCCAAAGGTAAGAGCCTAGGACACAGGAGATTTCTCCACTCTCATTCTCCATTGCATTACGAATATTCGGTCGAAATGACAACTTAACCCCGGGAGGTTCCTGCTTATCGGCAGGCTGTTCTCCACTCCAAGTCCCCTTTAGAAGTTAGGACTTTTACGGTCGAAATGACAACAAAATACTCGGCTGAATAATATTGGTGCTTTGGGGACAACATTCGCACTTTCACACATTCATTTTCTATTTACTTTAGCCACTTCAATAAAACAAAGGATGAACAATAAATACAAACATATTTTTTTTGATCTCGATCGTACACTTTGGGATTTTGAAGCAAGTGCTGAGCAGGCTTTTGAAGTGATCTTTGAGAAATACGCACTTAAAGAAAAGGGTGTTGAAAGTGCTTATCAATTTCATGAGGTTTATACAAAGCATAACGAGAAGTTATGGGATTTGTATCGGGTAGGGGAAATAACAAAAGAAATACTTAGGGGAAAGAGATTTTATCTTACTCTAAATGATTTTGGAATTAACGACCACGAAATGGCCGAAGGCATTGGCATGGATTATACTACCATCAGTCCTACTTTGGTAAACCTTTTTCCAAATGCCATTGAAATACTTGAATATTTACAGCCTAAATATAATCTTCATTTAATTACTAACGGATTTAGTGAGGTTCAGGAAGTGAAACTGAAATCGTCGGGTATGGATAAATATTTTGATAAGCTTATTACATCGGAGGATGCCGGAGTAAAAAAACCTAATAGTGGAATTTTTAGTTATGCTTTGGAAAAGACTGCCGCTAAAGTTGATGAGAGTATTATGATTGGTGATGATTATAAAGTTGACATTGTTGGGGCACAGAATTTTGGAATGGATCAGATATTTTTTAATCCGGAAAGAATTAATCATTCTAACGGTTGCACTTTTGAAATTGGTGATTTAATTGAGTTAAAGCGGTTTTTGTAAAGAGCGGAAAGGTGTTACGCAAAGGGCGCAAAGTTATTACGCAAAGGTTCGCAAAGAAAAGTCTTGAAAAAAACCTTAGCGAACCTTAGCGGTCTTTGCGTGAAAATAAACGTTGCGTGAAAAAAAAGTAAAAACATCACCATTCACCAATAATAGTTTGTTGAGCCGTAACTTTGTCGCCAATCTTTACATCGACTTTAGCATCGAGGGGAAGGAAAAAATCGACTCTCGATCCAAATCGAATAATCCCAAACACTTGACCTTGAGTTGTTCTGTCACCAATTTCAACAGTGTTTACTATCCTTTTGGCCATCATTCCGGCTACCTGTCTGATAAGGATGCTTTTTCCATTTTTGTTTTCAACAACTATTGAATTTCTTTCGTTCAGTTCCGATGATTTTGGGTTTTTTGCAAAAAGGAATTTACCGGGGTGATATTTTGTGTAAACTACTTTCCCGTCAAACGGATACCAGTTTACGTGTACATTGAAAGGCGACATAAAAACAGATACTTGTATCCGCTTTTCTCCATAAAACTCTTTTTCTAAAGTTTCTTCAATAACAACAACTTCGCCATCGGCTGAAGCCAAAATATTATTTTCTCCTTTATTAATTTCTCTTTTGGGGAACCTGAAAAAGGCAACAGTCCATAAAAATTCTATAAAAAAGCCAAAATAGAAAATGTATCTCAGCCACTGAAAAGCAACATACTGGGAAATTATGAATGCCAGTGATACTAACACCAAAAATGTTACTACAATAACCTTTCTGCCTTCAGGGTGAAACCTCATTATTAAATTAGATTAAGATAAACAAAAACAAATGGGCTTGCAAACAAAACAGCATCAAAGCGGTCGAGTACACCTCCATGACCCGGAAAAATTGTACCTGAGTCTTTAACTCCAGAATTCCTTTTTAGTAATGATTCGGCCAAATCGCCAAAAGTACCTGTTACCGCAATAATTGCTCCCAAACTTATCCACTCAACAACACTAAAATGTGTGTAGAAAATTGATAAAATAAAGGCTGCAATTATAGCAAAAATAAATCCACCAATGCTACCTTCCCACGATTTCTTTGGCGAATGTCTTTCAAAAAGTTTGTGTTTTCCAATTTTAGACCCTACTAAATAGGCAAAAACATCGTTGGACCACATAATTACAAAAAAGCCTAATAATGTACCACTCTGATGCGAATAATTTAAGGAACTAAAAAAGAAGGAAGGAGCGTAAAACAAAGAATTCATTAGTCCAAATGGGATACTAACAAATACTATTGCTGAAAAAATTGTGCCCAGCCGTCGCCAGTTTGGTTCATCTTTTCGATAAAGTTCAAAAATAATTTGAAAAAATAACACTAACAAAATCAGTAATAAATATTTGCTTTCAAGGTAATCTAAGCCAATCATTGCTATTAAAGCATAAACTGAAAAACCAGATAAATAGAAAAGTATTCCCGGTTTTGGGTTGAATTTATTTTCCTGCAGATTGTAAAACTCTTTTAATCCAACAATAGTGAAGAATGAGAAAAGTGCAAAAAATGCAAGTGGGTGCAATAATATTGACCCAATTACTGCAATAAGGAAAACGACTCCTGTAATAGTCCTAATTTGAAGATCTTTCAAAGAAATGTGGTCTTTTTAACATTGGCAAAGGTATAAAAAATGAATCAAAAATTTTAATTAAGTTTTGATTGCATTTTCAGCATGGGTTTCGCCAAGTTCAGTTTTATAAATCATCAACCACAAAAACAAAGAGTTCTTTTGGTCCATGCATACCCATAACCAAAGTTTTCTCAATATCGGCTGTTCGGCTAGGGCCTGTAATTACTGTAATTTGTGAAGGCAATTTATTTGAGTATTTTTTTCGTATTCCTTTAAGCGCATCCTTGAGTTCGCTAACCACCTGCGACATCTGAGCCAACACAATATGTACTTCCGGAAAGACGAACATTCTCCTCCCTGATGAAAGCCCTGATGAGACCATAACACTTCCAAATCTGCCTATTAGGAAATCACATCTTGTAACACCAGCAATTTGCTCAGTGAATTTTTCTTCAGAACTTTCTACGTTTATGCCACCCGATTCAAGAAGGCCAATTACTTTTTCGTCGATGGAGAAAAGGTTTTCCCAGTTTCTCTGTAAGGCTAGCATTTTTACATTCTCAACAAAATCTTTTTCATTTTCGCAATAGACAAAAGTGCCACCATTTTCCTTTAGTTTCGAAACAAACTCAACTTCAGGCATGTCTTCAAGTTCCTTAAATACAGGTGATTTGAAATCAATATTCTGAAATGGATTCTCTTGCCTTGAGATCAAAGCATTCCGAATCTTTTTCAGAATTTTTTCTTTTGAGGTGGTTTCTTGCATCTATTTTTTGTCTTCAGGATTTTTTGTCTCCGGTTTTTTCTTTGGTTTTGTTTTTTCCTTTTTTTCAGTTGTCTTTTCCTCAACCTCAACCTCAACCTTAGCCTCAGCCTCATCTTTAGCCTTTTTCTCTGCTTTCTTCTTGTCTCTTTCTACTTTAGCCTTTGCGTTTTTTATACTTTTCTCAGTAAGCTTCTTCACACTTTGCTCACCATCTTTATCGCTGATAAAAACGCTTTCGCTCCACGGACGTTTGCCAAATACTTCTTCAAGGTCGTCGCTAAAAATTACTTCTTTGTCAAGTAGTTTTTCGGCAAGTTTCTCAAGGCCTTCTTTGTTATCTGTGAGGATTTTAATAGCACGTTTATAAGATGTCTCAACCATATCGCTAATCTCCTTATCAATTATTTCATTGGTTTTTTCGCTAAATGGTTTACTAAATGAATATTCCTGCTGACCTGAAGAATCATAATAACTGAGGTTTCCTACTTTATCACTCAAGCCGTAGTAGGCTACCATGGCATAAGCTTGTTTGGTGACTTTCTCAAGGTCGTTGAGGGCTCCTGTTGAAATTTTACCAAATATTACCTGCTCGGCTGCTCTTCCTCCAAGAGTGGCAGTCATCTCATCCATAAGTTGCTCAGTGGTAGTGATTTGTCTTTCCTCCGGCAAATACCATGCTGCGCCTAGCGATTTTCCACGGGGAATTATTGTTACTTTAATAAGAGGGTGGGCGTGTTCCAACAGCCAACTGATGGCGGCATGACCGGCCTCGTGGTAGGCAACAGTTTTCTTCTCTTTGGGAGAGATTATTTTATTTTTCTTTTCAAGTCCGCCAATTATTCTATCGATAGCATTCATAAAATCTTCAGGCATAATTTTATCGTTCTCCTGTCGGGCAGCAATCAATGCCGATTCGTTACAAACATTGGCAATATCTGCCCCTGAAAATCCTGGTGTTTGCTTGGCAAGGAAGTCGAGGTTTATGCTATCATCGAGTTTAAGAGGTTTCATGTGAACCAGGAAAATCTCTCTTCTTTCTTTTAAGTCGGGTAGTTCAACAAATATCTGACGGTCGAAACGTCCGGCACGTAAAAGTGCCTGATCAAGGATATCTGCTCTGTTGGTCGCAGCTAAAATAATTACACCTGCATTTGGAGTAAATCCATCCATTTCTGTTAGCAATTGGTTGAGGGTATTTTCTCTTTCGTCATTACCTCCTGTCATGGCTGACTTGCCACGTGCTCTTCCTATTGCATCTATCTCATCAATAAAAATTATGCTGGGCGCTTTTTCTTTTGCCTGTTTAAATAAATCTCGAACTCGCGAAGCCCCAACACCCACAAACATTTCCACGAAATCGGAACCTGAAATGGAATAAAAAGGAACGTGAGCTTCACCAGCCACCGACTTGGCAAGTAATGTTTTACCAGTCCCAGGAGGGCCTACCAAGAGTACTCCTTTAGGGATTTTTCCGCCAAGTTTAGTGTATTTGTCAGGTGTTTTTAGGAAGTCGACAATTTCTGTAATTTCAACCTTCGCCTCTTCAAGCCCTGCTACGTCTTTAAAAGAAATATTAATGCTTGTCTTTTTATCGTAAACCTGAGCCTTCGATTTCCCAATGTTGAAAATCTGACCGCCTGCACCACCGCCACCTTTACTCATCATTCTCATAAAGAAAAACCAAACTCCAACAATTAGCAAAATAGGAAATACCCAACTAAGCAGTTCTCCGCCCCAGTCGTGTCTTACTTCGTTTTCAACATAAATTGCATCGGTTTTTCCTTCCTGAGTTTGTTCAACTCTTTCAACAAATTTGTCGGGTGAGGTTACATTATAATAATACTGTGGCTGTACTTGTCCAAAATTGTTTCCACCTTTTACATCTTTATATTTTTCTTCGTCAAGTAGTTCCGGTCTGATAAATATCTCTGCCGATTCCT
Organism: Bacteroidales bacterium; assembly: GCA_029933565.1. GTDB lineage: Bacteria > Bacteroidota > Bacteroidia > Bacteroidales > F082 > BM524. Next base: position 13,056 of record JAOZNY010000036.1, on the reverse strand, counting down.
TGTTCACGAGAATTATCTTTTCAACATCGCCTTCCACAAGCATTTGTCGTAATTCGCCCCAGCCTGTTTTTTTTGCGCCTTCACCCATATTAAGGAAATTGAGGCCAATAAATACTAAGGCCAAAATTCCATAAATCCAGTAAAAACTGAATTTTGGTTTTTTACCGTCACCTCCTGTAAAACTGCTAAACAGGCCTTTATTCTCTTTTTCCTTTTGAGGTGTATTTTGCTCTTTATCTTTATTTTCTTCTGCCATTATGTCGTAACATTAAAAATATGTTGATTAATCAACATTTTCATACTCTTTTAAAACGCCGTCAGCCCACAGTTCTTCAAGTTTGTAGAACTTTCTTGTGTCGCCAATAAAAATGTGGACTACGATGTCGAAGTAGTCTATCAAAATCCATTCCGAATTTTCGTATCCCTCCTTGTGAAATGGCTTAATGTTCAGGTTCTCGTTTACATTGTCAATAATATTGTCGTAAATACTATCTACCTGCGTTGTGGATGTGCCACTGCAAATGACAAAATAATTTGTAATTGAATTTTCAATCTTCGACAAATCTATGCTTACAATGTCTTTGGCTTTTTTATCTTGCATTGATGCAATTACCTGTTCCAATAAAACTTTAGTATCGTTTTTGATTGTTCTTTTAACCATATTTTTATATCAAAGAACAAAAGTAAGTAATTTGGGGTATTTTTGAATTAATTAATCTTAAATCTCAGTTCGAGTTGAATTCAATTTTCGGAATAAATCAAAACAGTATTAATTTAGCAGAAATTTTTATAAATATTACAAACTAATGAGATTCAATATTAAGAATGTAGGGACTGTTCAGAGTACAAATAGTTATTTGTTTGATTTAGTTGGAAGAAATGAAGAAGAAGGATTGGTAATTATTACTGACAATCAAACTGCCGGGAAAGGATTGGGCAAAAACCATTGGGAAAGTCAGACTGGGAAGAACCTCACATTCAGTATTTTGCTTAAGCCAGAATTTTTGAAGCCTGAAAAGCAATTTGTGATAACTCAACTTGTTTCGCTTTCAATTTTGAAAGTTTGCAAAGAAAAACTGAGTAGCAATCATTTAAAAATAAAATGGCCAAATGATATTTATGCTGGAAACAAAAAACTTGCGGGTGTTCTTGTTCAAAACATTGTTAAAGGTGATAGTATTTCGCATTCCATAATTGGGATTGGCTTAAATGTAAATCAGGAAGTTTTTGTTTCTGATGCGCCAAATCCTGTTTCAATGATTCAGTTGTTGGGAAAGACCCTAAAATTGGATTTGTTGCTTGACGATATTTTAAACGAAATAGATAAAAACTATTCTTCTTTTACGACTTTGACGGAAGTTATGCTAAACAAAAATTACACTGATAATTTGTATAGAATTGCCCATTCAAACTATTTTACTGATAAAGATGGTAGATTTGAAGGTGAGATTTTGGGTGTTAACAATTATGGACAACTCAAAATTAAAAAG
>JAOZNY010000036.1:0-11466 GCA_029933565.1 Bacteroidales bacterium | reverse complement strand
GCCATCATTGCCAACATTGGGTTGAGGTTTGCATCAACGTCTACTCCGGCAATAGTTTTTTGTTCGTTAAGGCTGTCTTCCTGAAGGTTAACCAAAAGAGAAAACTTAAAAGGGGTTTTTCCTTCAGGTGAAATTACAATACTTTCGTGTGGTATTTTATTATCAAACTTAAGGCTAAGGTCGGCCATGCCTTTAATTGTAAATGAGCAACTTTCAGTGTCTGATTTCCAATTGACAATTTGTTCAGGCATAAGTTTTTCATAATTATTAAAATCGCTCAGAAATTCAAAAACTTTCTTGCGGTTGGCATTTATATTTACCTTCTTTCCCTCTATTTTCATATTAAATATTTTTCAACCTTAACTTTAAATTCACAACTTTGAACTTTTTCCGTCACTCCATGCCTGTGGATCTTTTCTCCATTCCATTAGCGAAGCAAGGTCTTTATTTGAGATATAATTACTTTCGGTGGCTAGTTTTACCAGATTTTCGTAGTCTGAAATTGTAACAAGTTTACAATTTGCATTTGCAAAATTATCGGTTGCTTTTTGAAGTCCATAGGTAAAAATTGCTACCATACCCTTAACTTTGGCACCTGCATCACGGAGTGCGTCCACGGCATTCAGGCTACTTTTTCCTGTTGATATTAAATCTTCGATTACAACTACCGACTGGCCTTCGTTAATAACACCTTCAATTTTATTGGTCATGCCATGTTTTTTTTCCGACGAACGAATGTAAACCAAAGGAAGTCCCATTGCTGCTGCAACCAAAGCGGCCTGCGGAATGCCTGCTGTTGCTACACCGGCAATAACATCAACATCACCAAATTTATCTTCAATTGCTTCAACAATCTGCTGGCGGATATAAGTACGGATTTTTGGATATGAAAGAGCAATTCGGTTATCACAATAAATTGGTGATTTTAATCCGGAGGCCCATGTAAAAGGCTTGGTATTGTTTAGTTTTATTGCTTTAATTTGCAATAGTGATTCTGCAACTTTGGCAGCTGAGTCAGTGTTATAAATCATAGGTGCAAATGTATAAAGTTTTTAATAGCGATAGTTTAATATTTCTTAATTCAGAAGATGTTTTATTAAGCAATTGTGAATATAAAGTTAAGCTTGGAAACAGTAAGGAATTAGAGTCGTTTTTGAGACAGTATTTTGCCGATAATTATTCAAAAGACATATTGGTTTTTGGCTACGAAACAGAAAAATTATTTGCTGATTTTTGTTCTGCATTTATTTATCTTGAAGCTGCTGGTGGAATAGTTAAGAATAAAAATAATGAGATACTTTTTATTAAACGTTTGGATGTTTGGGATTTCCCCAAAGGAAAGATTGAAGATGGAGAAAGCCCAAAAGAAGCAGCGATGAGAGAGGTGGAAGAAGAAACATCTGTAGAAAATCTGCAGATTATCAAAGGATTGCAGTCAACTTATCACATTTATAAGTATAAAAAAGCCTTGATTTTGAAGAAAACCTGGTGGTTTGAAATGCAAACTGACTTTAGTGGTGAATTGATTCCACAGGAGAATGAATATATTGAACTTGCCGAGTGGCAGAATAAGGAAGATGTTACGGACTTGCTTAATAAGTCGTACCGTTCGTTGCGTGATACTTTTGCTAATTACCTGACTCCTGATTCCTGACTCCTGACTCTTGACTCCTGACTCTTGATTCTTTAACCCTTATTCCATCTCAAAAAATTATTACTTTTACATTTCAAAACACAAAATAAAATGACAAAAATTGCTGTTTTTCCGGGTTCATTCGACCCAATAACTTTAGGGCATGTTTCGTTGGTAAAAAGGGCTGCACCATTATTCGACAAGGTGATTGTAGCCATTGGTGTAAACTCCCTTAAAAAAGGGATGTTTCCAATTGAAAAACGTAAAATCTGGATTGAAAATGTTTTTAAGGAAATTGGAAATATTGAGGTTGCAACTTATTCGGGATTAACCATCGATTACTGTAAGCAAGTGGGTGCTAAATATATTTTACGCGGACTTCGCACTGCTGCCGACTTTGAATTTGAAAGAGGAATTGGTCAGGTAAATCACATGATGGAAGAAAGTATAGAAACAGTTTTCTTCCTCACCGAGGCAAAGCACACACCTATTGCTTCTTCAATAGTTCGCGATGTTTATAAAAATGGTGGTGATGTTTCAAAATTGGTTCCCCCTGAGGTGGAATTGTAGAATCCATTTATCATGAATACTTGTTCAAAAGTTAATGATATTTGTCATTCTGAGTTATAACGAAGAATCTGAATTATTTTAAGTAAAGTATTGTAGATTCTTCACTACGTTCAGAATGACAAAAGACTTGTTTTTAGACAATCTCTTTACAACACAGTTTTGTTATAATTTCAAAATATTAAAAATGCGTTTTTTATTACTGCTTTCAATTTTGTTTGGTCTGTTACAATTACAAGCCCAAACAATTACTATTTCAGGAGTTGCCGAAAATCAGCCAAACAAATTAGTAAGGGTGATTGCATTTGCCGATCAATTTTCGATGCTTGAGAAAACTATCGCGTCAGTAAAAACTGATAATAATGGAGATTTTACTCTTACTGCTAAGATCAAACAAACCCAATTAGCCTTACTTGCTCTGGATTTGAAAAAGGCTGAAATTTTACTTGAACCCAATGGAAATTACAATCTCAAAATATTAAACGATACTTCGGGGAAAGGAAAATCTATTTATGAGCAAAACCCATTAATGTTTGAGTTTATCGACAATAACGAACTAAATTCACATTTGCAGCAGTTCAATGTAATGTACAATACTTTTTTGATCAAGAATTTCAATGCAATTTATCGTAGCCGTTCTTCATCAATAATCTATAAATTCAGGATTGAAGTTGACAGTGTTTTCAGCACTTATTCAAATTCTTATTTCAATTATTCAGTAAAATATAAAATAGCCTCGCTTGAACTCGCAAGTAGGCGTTTGAACGAGAATAAACTTATTGAAGAGTATTTTGTAAATAATGAAATATTTTACAACAACATAGAGTACAGCAGCCTTTTTAAGGAAGTGTTCAATAATTATTTCTTTTCTGGAAGTAGCGGTATTGATTATGCAAAACTAATTGAGACTACAAACTACTCAGTAAATTTTAAAAAGATTGACGAACTGATTTCTGTTGGTAATCCTTTGCTTGCATCCGATGAGCGTCTTCGCGAATTAATTGGCATTGTAGGTTTGGCAAAACTTTATAATACTAAGGAATTCAATAGGGATAATATTATAAAACTTCTTAGGCAGGTAGAACGAAACAGTAAGTTTGCTGAACATGGTGAGATAGCAGGAAATTACATTATTAAACTTCAAAAGTTGAGTTATGGAAGTATGGCTCCTGATTTTGAATTGACTGACCAAAATGGAAAAACCGTTAAACTTAACGATCTTCAAGGAAAGTTTACTTTATTGAGTTTTATGGAAGGTGACTGCAAAATTTGCATTTCTCACATTAGCCTTTTAGACGAATTAAGACAAATGTTTAAAGGTAAATTACAGAATGTTAGTTTTGTGAGTGGTGGTAATAAATCTGCTATTTCTGTTTTTATGGAAGAAAGGGACTACGATTGGCCGGTTTTAGTTGTGGAAGATTTGCTTTTGCTGGAAGCCTACGATGTAAAAGTGTTTCCAACCTATATTTTAATAAACCCAGATGGCAGCATAGCCATGGCTACCACACCCATGCCCGACGAAAATCTTGCGGCCTACATTAATGGTTTGATGAAAAAGTGGGAGACCCGTAAAGTGCAAAGTGAATAGGTAAAATTATTTTTAATTAATTGCCTAAAAGACCCAGACGGTACAAGTAAAAATTAAATTTTTTCAAAACCTAAAACAAACTATTTTTGCATCCCTGTGTATTGGAATAATTATTGATTAGAACAATCACGTTATTAAAGATTAGAAAGATATGTTTGATATGCTCAAAAAAATGTTTGGCGATAAGGCCTCTAAAGACCTTAAAGTGCTGAACCCATATGCCCAGATGGTTCTGGAGGCCGAAAAAACAATTTCACAACTCGATAACGATGGACTGAGAGCCAAGACTAAAGAGTTTAAGGATCGAATTGCAGAATATATTTCTACCGAAGAAAATAAGATTGTTAGCCTTAAGCAACGTATTGAAACTGACGAGGATATAGCTGTAAACGAAAAGGAATCAATTTATACCGAAATTGATAAACTTGAAAAACGTTCCTACGAAAAAAGTCAGGAGATATTGGATGAACTGCTTCCAGAAGCATTTGCAGTAATAAAAGAAACTGCCCGAAGGTTTTCTGAAAATGATGTGGTTGAGGTAACTGCAAATGATTTTGACAGAGAGATGGCTGCTCAGTTTGAAAGTGTTAATATTAAGGGAGATAAGGCTCTTTACAATAACGAATGGGTTGCAGGGGGAAATATGACCAAATGGGATATGGTGCATTACGATGTACAGTTGATTGGTGGTACAGTTCTGCATCAAGGCAAAATTGCTGAGATGGCAACAGGTGAGGGTAAAACCCTTGTTGCAACATTGCCTGTTTACCTAAATGCCTTGCCTGGCAAGGGTGTTCACGTAGTAACTGTTAACGATTACCTAGCAAAACGTGATGCCGAATGGATGGGGATGCTCTATAATTTTCACGGACTTAAGATTGATGTAATCGATAAACATCAGCCTAACACACAGGAAAGGCGAAATGCTTATTTGGCAGACATTACCTATGGTACCAACAATGAGTTTGGTTTCGATTATCTCCGTGACAATATGACAGGAAATCCCGAGGAACTAGTACAACGCAAACATAATTATGTAATTGTGGATGAGGTTGACTCTGTTTTGATTGACGATGCCCGTACACCACTTATTATTTCAGGCCCTACTCCAAAAGGCGATATTCAGGAATTTGATGAACTAAAAAGCGATGTGCAGAAACTTTATAATGCACAAAAAAGTCTGGTAACAAAACTACTTGCTGAGTCGAAGAAACTTCTTACAGAGAAATCAAATAATGACATTGTAAAAAAAGGTAGCGACTTATTATTTAGGGCATTTCGCGGATTACCAAAAAATAAAGCACTTATAAAATATTTGAGTGAAGAAGGTAATAAAACCCTTTTGCAGAAAACCGAAAGTTTCTATTTGCAGGAGCAAGCCAAAAATATGCACGTTATCGACGATGAACTTTATTTTGTTATTGACGAAAAGCAGAATTCTGTTGACCTTACAGAAAAGGGAATCGACCTCTTAACAAAATCATACGACGAGACTGACTTCTTTATATTACCAGATATTGGTGCTGAGATTGCAATGCTTAGTAAATCCTCACTTGAAGAAAAAGAAATTGCAAAGAAAAAGTCCAACATGATCAAGGATTATTCAATTAAGTCGGAAAGGGTACATACAGTTATTCAGTTACTTAAAGCATATACCATGTTTGAAAAAGATGTGGAATATGTTTTAATGGAAAACAAGATTAAAATTGTTGATGAGCAGACAGGTCGTATTATGGAAGGCCGTCGCTATTCCGATGGATTGCATCAGGCCATTGAAGCAAAGGAAAATGTAACGGTTGAAGCAGCAACTCAAACCTATGCCACTATTACGTTACAGAACTATTTCCGCATGTACAAAAAACTGTCGGGTATGACGGGTACAGCTATTACGGAAGCAGGTGAACTTTGGGATATTTATAAATTAGATGTAATAGAAATTCCAACAAACAGACCAATTGTCCGCGACGACCGTCAGGATTTGATTTATAAGACCACAAGGGAAAAGTATAATGCTGTAATTAATGAAATTGAGGCTTTGGTTGATGGTAAACGCCCGGTTTTGGTTGGTACAACTTCAGTTGAAACATCGGAACTTTTGAGCCGAATGTTAACACGAAAACAGATTAACCATAATGTGCTGAATGCAAAACTTCACCAAAGGGAAGCCCAAATTGTTAAGGAGGCCGGACATGCCGGAATGGTTACCATAGCAACAAACATGGCAGGTCGTGGTACTGATATTAAATTGTCGGATGAGGTAAAAAAGGCAGGCGGTTTAGCAATTGTAGGTACAGAGCGACATGAGTCGAGGCGGGTTGACAGACAGTTGCGTGGTCGTGCTGGTCGTCAGGGAGATCCGGGAAGTTCACAGTTTTTTGTTTCGTTGGAAGATGGTCTTATGCGGATGTTTGGTTCGGGTAGGATTGCAGGAATAATGGATAAACTAGGACTTAAAGAAGGTGAGGTTATCCAGCATTCAATGATTACAAAGTCCATTGAGAGAGCACAGAAAAAAGTAGAGGAAAATAACTTTGGGATTAGGAAAAGACTACTGGAATATGATGATGTTATGAATTCCCAAAGAGAAGTAATCTATAGGCTAAGACATCATGCTTTGTTTGGCGAAAGACTTTCGGTTGATATTTCAAATATGATTTTTGATTTATGTGAGCAAACAGTTAACGATTATTCGGAAAGTAGAGATTATGAAGACTTTAAAATAGAACTTTATCGTACGCTTGCAACTGAGTCACCAGTTGATGAGCAAGAATTTTCAAAAGCATCGCCATTTGATATAACAGATAAATTGTTTGAAAAAGTTTCTGCCAACTATTCAGAAAAGAGGGATAGGCTTGGAGTAAATACACTACCTGTAATCAAAGATGTTTACGAAAACCAGTCGCAGTACGAAAATATTGCTATTCCTTTTTCTGATGGGCAAAGAGAAGTTTCAATTGTTGCAAACCTTAAGAAATCGGTTGAGAGTGAAGGCAAAGAGGTTCCATTAGCATTTGAAAAAGGTATTACACTTTCAACAATAGATAATTCGTGGAAGGAGCATTTAAGGGAAATGGACGACCTTAAGCAATCGGTGCAGAATGCTACTTACGAGCAAAAAGACCCATTGTTGATTTATAAGTTTGAATCTTTCGAACTTTTTAAAACCATGTTGCAAAAAATAAATAAAGATGTTGTATCCTATTTGATTAAAGGTGATATCTTTATGAAGAACCAAGCACAGTTGCGCGAAGCAAAACTACCACGTGGCCTCGATCGCTCACAAATGAAAGAGGATAGGGGTGATTTACTTTCGCAGGCGCATTCCGACACACAGGAAAAAGAAAAGCCACAGCCGGTAAGGGTTGAAAAGAAAGTTGGTAGAAATGACCCATGTCCCTGTGGAAGCGGAAAAAAATTCAAACAGTGCCATGGGAAAAATGCTTAGATTAGCAAAATAAAACTACTATTCTATGACTAAAAGTTTCAATACTTTGAAATTTGTTTTCTTGCTGAGTGTTTCAATACTCTTTATATTCCAATCTGAAGTAAAAGGTCAAACTAAGGAACAAAAAAGCAAACGTCCTACTGTTGGACTTGTAATGAGTGGGGGAGGAGCTAAAGGTTTTGCCTACGTGGGATTGCTTAAGGTTATTCAAGATGCTGGTCTACACATTGATTATATTGCAGGGACAAGCATGGGAAGTATAATTGCAGGTCTGTATGCTATTGGTTATCATCCCGATACAATTCAGAAGTTGATAAAAGCACAGAATTGGGATAATGTTTTGGGCGATATTATTGAACGTGAGGATATTGCTTTTGCGGAAAAAGAATTTGGGGGTAAATATATTATTTCACTTCCCATAAAGGAAAAAAAACTTAATATGATGGCCTCACTCAGCGAAGGTCAGGAAGTTGATCAATTACTGAATCTGTTTTTCTCACCTGTTTATAAAACAAATGATTTTAGTGAATTGCAAATACCATTTTTGTGTATTGGTACCAATATTATTGACGGTAGTGAAGTAGAGATAACATCGGGCTACATGGCCGAGGCCATTAGGGCAAGCATGAATATTCCTGGTTATTTTTCCCCAATATTATATGATGGCGAATATTTGGTTGATGGAGGAATGGTAAATAATTATCCGGTTACCAACGTAAAAAGAAAAGGTATTGATATAATTATTGGAGCCGATGTTCAAAGCGGCCTAAAGGATAATATTGAGGATTTGAACACACTTACTTCTGTAATTGACCAAATTACGAGTTTCTATCGTGTGGAAGCAAATAAAGAAGGCTATGCAAATACTGATATTTATATTCCCATAAAAATGGATTATGGGATGATGGATTTTATGGCCTACGATTCAATAATGGCTGTTGGTGAAAGGGCTAGCCGACCATTTTATGACCAAATAAAGGCTTTGGCTGATTCGCTAAATGCTATTGAATATTTACCTATCAGGGAGTATAAAACTGTACCTCTCGACTCTGTTTATGTTGATAATGTTTTTATTGAGGGAACCAATAAAATGCCTGATTCTTATTTTAGGGATTTTATTGATGAATACGAAAATAACAATGTCTCTATTTTGAGCCTAAAGGATAGGATAACCTCAATGTATGGGTCCAAGTTTTTTAAGCATATTTCTTATAAGTTTAAACAGGAAGAAGGTAAAAATAATCTTTACCTTTATGTAAGTGAAGCAGAACCGGGATATTTGTCAGCAGCAGTTCATTACGACTTGGATTACCAAGGTAGTATTTTAGCAAATGTAACCTTGAGAAATGTATTGGGAAAACGGTCAAAGCTTTTTGCAGATTTGGTACTTGGAAGTAATCCAAGATTAAAAGTGCTTTATTCATTAAACAACGCGAGTGCCATGGGTGTGGGTGCCATTGCCGATATTTATTCTTTTACATTTAATGACTATAATGGAAGTGTAAAAACAGGTAGGTTAGCATTTGAGAATTATTCGTTGTCAATATTCGGACACAAAACTTTTAAGAATAGGTTTGCCCTACGTGCTGGTTTGAATTATGAGTATTTTAAGTTTAAGCAGGATGTAGTAACCGACACTATTTTAAGTAAATATGAAGAATTTACTAGTTATGGAACTTTGTTTGTGTCCTTTAATGTCGATACTTATAATCACTCGTATTATCCAACTAATGGTATTAAGGCTGAGTTGAAAGCAAAATATACAATGTCGTGGGGAGAGAAAATCCTTGACGAACTTATTCAGAATTCTGCAATGTTCTATCTAAAGTATGAGCAAAGTATTCCCATTACACCTAAATTTACTTTGCGTCCTGGTTTCTTTGGTGCTTTTACATTAAAACAGGACAAACTTCCGCCGCTTCAACATTGGATTGGGGTAGGAGGTTTAAATCCAAGTAATTATGTTGAAACACATATCGCCTTCACCGGGGTTAATTTTATACAGGAATGGGGACTTTATTCCTGGATAGTGAAAATGAAATTACAATATGAGGTGATAGACAAAGTTTATCTACTGGGTATGGCTGATGTTGGGGTTAACACTATGTATTTTGAAGAGTTGTTTGGGGAAAATAATATTATGTTTGGGTATGGCCTAACTGCAGGTTATAATAGTTTTATAGGACCGGTTGAATTCTCTGTTATGGGTTCAAATATTAATACTTCGGCAAGTTTTTTTATTAATATTGGTTTCTGGTTGTAAAATAAAAAGAACAATGAATTATAAGAGAGTATTACTTAAGTTAAGTGGTGAATCGTTGATGGGGCAACAGCAATATGGAATTGATCCAGCAGCATTAAGTTCTTATTGTGAGGATATTAAAGAAGTTGTTTCCGAAGGTATTGAAGTTGCCATTGTAATTGGTGGTGGAAATATTTTCAGAGGTATCCAGGGCGCTGCACAGGGCTTCGACAGGGTGCAGGGTGATTATATGGGAATGCTTGCCACAGTTATTAATTCAATGGCTTTGCAGGCTGAACTGGAAAAACAAGGTATGAAATCCAAATTGCTTTCGGGGCTTAATATTGACCCAATTGCTGAATCGACAAGTGGGCGCAAAGCATCGAAATATTTATCTGAAGGCCATATTGTTATTATTGGAGGAGGAACAGGAAATCCATTCTTTACAACCGATACGGCATCGGCTTTGCGAGGAGTTGAAATAAATGCTGATGTTTTGTTGAAAGGTACCCGAGTGGATGGTGTTTATACTGCCGATCCTGAAAAGGATTCAAATGCAGTAAAATATGATACACTGAGTTTTGATGAGGCATATGAAAAAAATCTAAAAATAATGGATATGACGGCCTTTACTCTTTGTAAAGAAAATGATTTGCCAATTCTTGTTTTTGATATGAATAAAAAAGGCAACCTTAAAAGAGTGTTGAACAATCAATCACTAGGTACTCTGGTTTCAAATTTGTAATTTGACAGGGTTTTGCTGAGTAAATTAAAAATATCCACCGATAATCTTTTAATACTATTTGTTGTTTTTCTTGCAGCAATTTTACGTTTCTATAATTTTTGGAATTTGCCGTTTATGCATGATGAGTTTAGTGCTATTCTGAGGGCAAATTACGATAGTTTTTCTGATCTTATCGAAATTGGCGTAAAGCAAAATGATAGCCATCCTGCAGGAGTACAGGTTTTTATTTATTATTGGATTAAATTATTTGGACTTAGTGAGGCCAGTTTAAAATTTCCCTTTATTTTAATGGGGACACTATCGATTTATATTGTTTATTTGATTGGTAAGCAATGGTTTGGAAAAAATACAGCAATATTGTCGGCCTTGGTTTTGTCTGTGCTACAGTTTGGAATTTTCTATAGCCAACTTGCCAGGCCTTATAGTCCTGGTTTGTTGTTTGTTCTGCTTTCAACTTTCTTTTGGACTAAGTTGGTTTTTGATAAACAAAGCAAAGTTATTACAATAATTGCCTACGTTTTATTTGCTTCGCTGGCATCTTACGTTCATGCATTTTCATTGTTCTTTGTATTGGTACAGGGGATATCGGGAATTTTGTTTGTTAGAAGAAAATCGTTACGAAATTATGTGTTAATCAATACAATTATTTTTCTGCTTTACCTGCCTCATATTTCTATTTTTTTAGCACAAATTGGGAGAGGTGATATTGGAGGATGGTTGGGAGAACCTGATAAACTATTTCTTGTTTATTTTATTAAATATGCTTTTCACTATTCCTGGTTTTTCTTGTCATTTATTATTAGCATTATTGTTTTATTCGCAATACTTCATCCGAACAAAAAGTCTGGGATTAATAAATTTAGGCTTTTAAGTATTTGTTGGTTTTTAATTAGTTATGCAACTGCTTATATCTATTCAATTTATAGGAGTCCAATTCTGCAGTATTCAACATTGTTGTTTGTTTTTCCTTTTTTGCTCTTGTTTGTGTTTTCATTTATTGGAAAGTTAAAGGAAATTCATAAATATTTAATTCTACTTTTTATTGTGGGTATTGGCGTTTCAACCTTAATAGTAAATAGGCAGCATTATAAAATAATGTATGTTCAGGGTTTTGATGGTATTCCACTGGAAATATCAAGAGATAAAAAATTGCATCAACAAACTGATGTTGCCACAATAATGCAAGCACCTGAACACAGAATGTTTGATTATTATTTTGAAAAAAATAAACTTAACAATGACT
>JAOZNY010000427.1 GCA_029933565.1 Bacteroidales bacterium | reverse complement strand
TTGGCTTTTGGTATTGGTAAGGGCAAAAATACAATTTTCTTGCATTATGCAAAGGCTCTTTTCCATTAACCTACGTTATTATCTATGCTAATTATTTTAATTGCCATAGATCAGGGTTTGATTTTCTTATAATTCAGGAATTGCCAGGGTTTATTTTAGGATTTTGTTCAAACATTCTACCGCTTTTTGGCAGATCATTTCTTCAATACCAGAACAATAACCGTTGTACTGGCAATAAACATTCATATCCTGATCGTAGATAATAGTATAGGGAGAATCAGGGATACCCATTCTTCGCTTCAGATCACCATTTTTATCAATAAAAACCTCTACATCAAGATCGTTACCTAAAACAAAAGGTTTAATATGGTCTGTTTTACCGGTAGCATCAACACAAATGGCTACTACTTTAATATTACGTTCTGCTAAGAAATTTTCGTGGGCTTCGCTAATTGAAAAAAGGTTTTTTCGGCAGTCGTTATCGTAAGTCTTAAAAAAGACAAGTATCATTGGCATACTGTCGTTGTTAATGGTGGTTGCATTCACCCTTTCTCCATCAAGAGTATAAATATCAATCGGGGGGATCTTTGACTGAGCCCTCAATACTGTTGGACTTATTAACAGGTATAAAACTGCTGCCAGTATTTTTAGTTTCATGGGTAAGTAATTAAGTTGTAGTTAGAGTACTGCAAGTTAGTCGAAACGAAGGGCAAAGTCAAGGAAAATTGCTGTTATTTAATTAATCTCTAATATACTGGGCTAACAAATATTAAAAATGCAGTTTGACCAAAAGAAGGCTTAGACCTCTTGTTGAGAAATTTCTATCTTACAAAGAAATAATCAATTTAGCAATTGCGGAAGAACTGTAACCACACAGTTCTACTAGTTTTTCCTTATCACCATGTTCAATAAAACGGTCAGGAACACCAAGTTTTGTAATCTTGTGCTTGTAATTGTTTGCATTGGCAAAATCTACCACCACCGAGCCTAAGCCACCTGCAATTATTCCATCTTCAACTGTAATAATATTCTCATAGTTATTGAATACCTCATGCAAAAGGTTTTCATCAATGGGTTTTAGGAAACGCATATCGAAAATGGCTGGATGGACATTTTTCTTTTCAAGTATTTTGGCTGCTTCAATGGCATAATTTCCAGGATGACCAATTGTAAGAATTGCTGTTTTTTCGCCCTTACGGATTTTTCGGCCTTTGCCTATCTCCACTTCTTCAAATTCCTTTTTCCAGACTTTGTTAACTGCTTCTCCTCTGGGATATCGGATTGCAAAAGGGCCCTCCTGATAGTTTGCTGCTGTATAAAGTAAGTTTCTCAATTCGGCTTCATCCATTGGTGCGGCAAT
>JAOZNY010000035.1:13643-18712 GCA_029933565.1 Bacteroidales bacterium | reverse complement strand
TAATTTTGATATAGGTTGAAGAGTAAATCAGGAGATTTACACACCGTGCGGCGTAGTCAGGAGACTATGCCAAGTTTTTGGTCCCTAACTTTGCACATCACACTTATTAACAATTCGCAGTTAAAATATTTGTTAATAAAAACAGCAGCACTATTCTCAATTTTTTAAATGCTTGAAAACCAATTTTTTGAATTTTCAGAAAAATAAAATATTTACTAAAAATCGTAACCTTTTATTAACAAAGTGGTAAAAGGTGGTAAATAATGTAAAATTGTGGTAAATTTGAGCCATAATTCTGAATTTTCTAATGATTAGTGTTTTAGGTACATACGAGTGCAAGGTTGATGCTAAAGGCCGTTTTATGTTTCCTGTCCAGTTTAAAAACCAAATGGGCGAGGAAACAAAACGTGGTTTTGTGGTAAAACGAAGCATTTTTAAAAGGTGCCTCGAACTTTATCCTGTTGAGCACTGGCAAACAGAAACTGCCATGGTCAGCAAGTTGAACATGTTCAAAAAGAAAAATGCAGAATTTGTTACCAAGTTCATGGCCGGGGTAAAACTCACAGAACTTGATGGAACAGGGAGGTTGTTAATTCCTAAAGACCTTCTGCGTTATGGCGAAATTACCAAAGAAATCGTGCTTACTTCAGTTGCTAACCGCATCGAAATTTGGGATAGAGCATCCTACGAAACAGCGGTTGACTACGATCCGGACGACTTCGCCAGCCTGGCAGAAGATGTTATGGGAGAGTTAGAAACTGAATAAAAAGCAGAATGTATCATAATCCGGTTTTGTTAAGTAAAAGTATTGACGGACTTGCCATTAAACCAAATGGAAATTACGTTGACGTTACCTTTGGCGGTGGCGGTCATAGTCGTCTGATGTTGGAGAAAATGCAAGGCGGTAAACTTATTGCTTTTGATCAGGATGCCGATGCCCTTTCCAATGTTCCCGACGACGACAGGTTTATTATGGTAAGCCAGAATTTTAGATACCTGAAAAACTTCCTTAGGCTTCATGGTATTGAAAAAGTTGATGGGATACTAGCCGACCTAGGGGTATCCTCGCATCAGTTTGATGAGGCTGAGCGGGGCTTTTCAACTCGTTTTGATGCTGACCTTGATATGCGCATGAACAGGAATCAATCGCAAACGGCTGCTGATATTTTAAATTCTTATTCTCATATAGATCTGACCAGAGTTTTCAACGATTATGGTGAAATAAAAAACAGTTTTCGATTGGCAGCACGTATTTGCGAATTTAGAGAGTCGAAGAAATTAAAGACAACCGCACAATTAAATGGGATAATATCTGAAATATTTCCACCTACCCGTATCAATAAATTTCAGGCAATGGTTTTTCAGGCACTCCGAATTGAGGTAAACAATGAAATGGAAGTGCTAAAGAGTTTTTTAAAACAAGCAGCCGATGTGTTAAGCACGGGGGGTAGATTAGTAGTGATTTCTTACCACTCGCTGGAAGATAGGCTTGTGAAGAATTTTATAAGGAGTGGAAATTTTAAAGGGGAAATTGAAAAGGACTTTTTTGGGCAGCATCTGGTCGATTTTAAAAATATCAGCCGAAAGGCAATAATCCCCGATGAGGAAGAAATTAAAGAAAATAGCAGGGCTAGAAGTGCAAAAATGAGAATAGCAGAGAAATTATAAAAGGAACGTTGCATCGTAGTGTCGTAGCGTGAAATATTTTTTTATGAAGTCGAATAAATTAAAAGAAAAAGAACCGGAAGTTCCTGCAAAGGAAGCAAAGGAAAAAAAACTGAAGATGGATGGGTCTTTAGGAAAGGCAGCAAAAGGTGTGCTTGCCGGCGATTTCCTTTCCGATCGCAGTTTCCGCTATTTCCCATTTCTATTGTTTCTGGCTTTTCTGGCTTCAATTTACATAGCCAATAACTATTTGGCCGAGAATAAAATACGAACAGCCAATAAAATGCGCGAAGACCTGAAGGAGATGCGCTACGAATATATTACCGGCAAATCGGAACTCATGGAGGCAAGCAAGCAATCTAAAATTTCTGCACGCTTAAACGCAATTGGAATTAAGGAAAATACAGAACCTGTTAAATCGATAAAAATAAAATCTGAAACCAAAAAATAGTGCTGGATAAAAAAAAGGACATATTATGGAGGGTTTACCTTGTGTACTTTATGGTACTGCTTTTTGCTTTGGGCATATTGGCAAAATTGGTTTTTATACAAACAAAGGAGAGGGTGGCCTTGGTTGAGAAAGCCCAAACACAAGAAATTCGTGAATTTAAACTCGAAGCCAGCAGAGGGAATATTCTTGATGCAAAAGGTAATTTGCTTGCAACTTCCATCCCGATTTTTGAAATCCGTTTCGATGCAGCATCACCACTAATTTCTGATGAACTGTTTTACGATAAAGTGGATTCATTGTCTGCCGGAATAAGTGTAATTTTTGGAACATACTCAAAAGCAAAAGTTAAAAAGGATCTGGTAAAAGCCAGAAAAGGAGGAAACAGATATTTCCTTTTAAAAAGAAGAGCCACTTACCCGCAGTTGAAGCAACTTAGGGAACTCCCCATTTTCAGACTTGGAAAATATAAAGGTGGATTAATTACCAGCAGAAAAACACAAAGGGAAAGACCTTACCACGAACTTGCTGCCCGCACAATTGGTTACGAGAACAAAAAGGAAAATCTACATGTTGGTATTGAAGGTGCCTACACTGATTTTCTCACAGGTAAAGAAGGCAAGCAGTTGCGAAGACGAATCAATCACGGCGACTGGATTCCGCTTTACGACGAAAATGAAGTAGAACCTAAAAATGGACTCGATATAATAACTACCATAGATGTAAACATGCAGGATATTACTGAGAATGCCTTGCTTCGTCAATTATTGGGTCATAAGGCTTTTCAGGGTTGTGCCGTAATTATGGAAGTGGAAACCGGAGATATTAAAGCCATTGCCAACCTCAGGTTCGATAGTACCGATAGTAAATACAAAGAAACTTATAATTATGCAATTGGTGAAAGTATTGAGCCCGGCTCAACTTTCAAATTACCAAGTATTCTTACTGCACTCGACGATGGAAAAGTTAAACTTACCGATAGCCTTGTTGTTGGTGAGGGATACAAAGTTTATTATAGTCGTACTGTTAGAGATGTTCATAAAATAGGTAACGGACGAATTACTGTTAGAGATGCTTTTGAACAGTCATCCAATGTTGGACTTTCAATAATTATTACCGATGCTTACGGAGAAAATCCAGCCGACTTTGTCGATAAATTGTATTCAATGTCGTTGAACAAACCCTTAGGATTTAAAATTCTTGGCGAAGGCAAACCCTACATTAAACACCCTTCTAACAAAAAATTATGGTATGGAACTTCGTTGCCATGGATGTCGTTTGGATATGAGTTACAGATAACCCCACTACAAACACTTGCTTTTTATAATGCTGTGGCAAATAATGGTAAAATGGTAAAACCCCGTTTCATTTCTCAGATCAGGAGGGATGGCATCTTGGTTGAAGAGTTTCCAATAGAAGTAATCAACGAGCAAATTGTAAGTGATAAAACCATTGTAATGGCAAAATCGCTCCTGGAGGGAGTTGTTGAAAATGGGACCGGTAAATATACTTTTAGAAACACACCTTATAAAGTTGCCGGGAAAACCGGAACGGCTCAGATTTCGGTTGATGGTGGTTACAACAAAACAAATTACAATTCATCTTTTGTTGGATATTTTCCTGCCAACAGGCCAAAATACTCATGTATTGTAGTAATCAATAATCCAAGTTCTGGTAAAATTTATGGCGGATCGGTGGCCGGCCCTGCCTTTAGGGAGATTTCTGATAAAATATTTGCAACCTATCTGGCTCTTGAAATGCCTGATGATTCATTAAAAGAAGATGCGGATCTAACTCAACAAACTGCTGTTTGCTGGCATAACGACATAAAAACAATTTATAGTTTTCTGGGCATTAAAACTCAAGACTTTATTCATGAGGAAGATTGGGCAACAGCTAAAATTGAAAATGGTTTAGCAACTATTGATGCTGCCTTAATGAATATGGAAGTTGTTCCTGATGTGCGTTCGATGAAGGCCCGAGATGCTGTTTTTATGCTCGAAAATTTGGGTATGCAAGTGAGTTTGTATGGAAAAGGAACTGTAAAAAGTCAATCGGTTAGGCCCGGAACAAAGCTCACTAAAGGAAGGGAAATAAAACTAATGCTTTCAACTTATTGAAATGAAGAGGAATTTGCAGGAAATATTATATAAGTCGGGCTTGCTGAAAACAGTGGGGGCAGTTGACAGGGTGATTAACTCTGTAACAATGGACTCACGTGCTGTTTCTTCAAATGGGCTTTTTGTTGCTGTAAAAGGAACTCAGGTTGATGGCCATATTTTTATTGCAAAAGCAATTGAAGATGGTGCTGTTGCAGTTGTCTGCGAAAGCCTTCCATCTGAAATTAACGAGAATGTAAGTTATGCCATTGTTAAGAATTCGTCGGTAGCACTTGGAAACATTGCTTCAAACTTTTACGGAAACCCTTCTTCCAAATTAAAACTTGTTGGCATTACCGGAACCAACGGAAAAACCACAACGGTAAGTCTTCTCTTTAGACTGTTTTTAGCAATGGGCAAAAAAGCAGGAATGCTTTCTACCATAGAAAATAGAATTGGTGATACTTTGCTGCCTTCTACCCACACAACTCCAGATGCTGTAAGCCTGAATAAATTATTGGCGCAAATGTTAGAGGCAGGTTGCGAATATGTTTTTATGGAAGTGAGTTCGCATTCCATTCATCAAAACCGGGTGGCCGGATTGAGTTTTACAACTGCAATTTTCAGTAACATCACCCACGACCATTTGGATTACCATAAAACATTTAAAGATTATTTAAACGTAAAAAAGAAATTCTTTGACAATTTGAATCCTTTAGCCTTTGCCCTTGTGAATGTTGATGACAAAAATGGCAGAGTGATGCTTCAAAATACATTGGCTAACAAGAAAACCTATGCCCTTAAAAGCATGGCCGATTTTAAAGGCAAAGTTATTGAAAATCATTTCGATGGAATGT
>JAOZNY010000035.1:7154-13543 GCA_029933565.1 Bacteroidales bacterium | reverse complement strand
AAAAGCATGGCCGATTTTAAAGGCAAAGTTATTGAAAATCATTTCGATGGAATGTTAATGGATATTGACGGCAAGCAGTTTTACTCATTGCTTTCAGGCGATTTCAATGCCTATAATCTAATGGCAGTTTATTCAACATCGGTTTTGCTTGGATTTGAAAAAGAAGAAGTTTTGGAGGCTTTAAGTAGTCTGAAAGGTGCTGAAGGGCGTTTTGAAATTGTTCGTTCAAATGAAAAAGGACTGACTGCTGTAGTCGATTACGCACATACTCCTGATGCCCTTTTCAATGTTTTGAAAACAATAAATTCATTACGCAGCCGCAATGAGAAGTTGATAACAGTTGTTGGAACCGGTGGCGACCGCGATAAGGCCAAAAGACCTGAAATGGCCAGGATTGCCACTTTAAATTCTGATATGGTGATTTTAACTTCCGACAATCCCAGAACCGAAGATCCACAGAGTATTCTTGACGATATGATTCCGGGGATTGATCCTGCTAAAAAATCAAAAACGCTAGTAATTACTAATAGACTTGAAGCAATAAAAACTGCAGTAAACCTTGCTTCCAAGGGCGATATTATTCTGGTGGCAGGAAAAGGACACGAAAAATATCAGGAAATAAATGGGGTGAAACATCCCTTCGACGATAAAATAATAATAGAAGAATTATTTGAAATAATTTAAGCATGCTGTACTATATTTTTAAATATCTAAACGAAGCTTATTCAATACCGGGTGCCGGGGTGTTTGAATACCTTTCATTCAGGGCTGCGTTGGCTGTAATTACTTCTCTGATAATTAGTTTGCTGTTTGGAAACAGGTGGATAAGTTATCTTAATCGTAGGCAGGTTGGCGAAACTATCCGTAACCTTGGATTGGAAGGACAACTGGAAAAAGAGGGTACTCCAACCATGGGTGGCTTGATTATTATAGCCTCTATTATTGTACCCACACTACTTTTTGCTAAACTCGATAATATCTACATAATAATGATGTTGTTCACAACAATTTGGCTTGGTGGAATAGGTTTTATGGACGATTATATTAAAGTATTCAAAAAGAACAAAGAAGGGCTCAAAGGAAAATACAAGATTGCTGCGCAGGTAGTTTTGGGTTTAATTATTGGTTCGGTAATGTATTTTAGTCCCCAGGTTATAACCAGAGAAAAGTCGGAATTACCTGCTGAAGTTACAATTAACATTGCTGAAGAAGGGCCATCGTCGAGTTTTGATATCGAAAAAAAACATTCTACAAAAACCACTATTCCATTTTTTAAGAACAATGAGTTTGACTATGCTGTTTTGTTAAAATGGCTGGGTGAAGGTTATGAGAAATGGGCCTTCCTGATTTTTATACCAATAGTAATTTTTATAATTACTGGTGTTTCAAATGGTGCCAATCTTACCGATGGAATGGATGGGCTGGCAACTGGCACTTCAGCAATAATTGGTGTTACGCTAGGTATTCTGGCATGGGTGTCGGGCAACATTATTTTTGCCGATTACCTAAACATAATGTATTTGCCCAATGTTGGTGAGTTAACAATTTTCATTGCTGCTTTTGTGGGTGCAACAGTTGGCTTTTTGTGGTTTAACACTTATCCGGCACAGGTTTTTATGGGCGATACCGGGAGTCTTGCCCTAGGAGGAATCATTGCAGTGTTTGCAATAATTATCCGTAAAGAACTGCTTATTCCTATCCTTTGTGGGGTTTTTCTTGCCGAGAGCATTTCGGTAATTCTACAGGTTTCGTGGTTTAAATACACAAAAAAGAAATATGGCGAAGGCCACAGGATTTTCCTCATGGCACCACTGCATCACCACTACCAAAAAAAGGGTTATCCGGAACCAAAGATTGTTTTAAGATTTTTCATAGTGGGAATTGCTTTGGCATTATTCACAATTATTACTCTTAAACTAAGGTAAGATGCAAATGAAAATTAGTTATGGAACAGAAACCAAAAATAGTTGTGCTAGGTGGTGGCGAGAGCGGAGTTGGAGCGGCAGTATTGGCAAAGAAAAAAGGTTTTGATGTTTTCATTAGCGACAACAAAAAAATAAAAGAAAAATATAGAAGAGTTCTTAAACATTTTGAAATTGATTTTGAAGAAGGTGGGCATACTTTAAGCAAAGTATTGCAGGCCGAAGAGATTGTGAAATCACCCGGAATACCCGATACCATTCTTTTAATCAGCCAGATTAAAGAAAATGGGATTGATGTGATTTCGGAAATAGAATTTGCATCAAGATTTACAAAAGCAAAAACAATTTGTGTTACAGGGAGTAACGGGAAAACAACAACTACACTCCTGATTTATCACATCTTAAAAAATGCTGGATTTAATGTAGGTGTGGCAGGTAATATTGGCGACAGTTTTGCCCTTCAGGTGGCAAATGAAAACTACGATTACTACGTGCTCGAAATAAGCAGTTTCCAACTCGATGGCATGTTCAAATTTAAGGCTGACATCGCAATTCTGCTAAATATCACACCCGATCATTTGGATCGTTACGATAACAAATTTGAAAACTATGCTAAATCCAAATTCAGGATAATTCAAAATCAATTAAAAAATGATGCTTTCATCTATTGCACCGATGATAAAACCATTGAGCAAATGATGAAGCAAAAAAAAATAAATGCAAGGCAATTTCCCTTTAGCCAAAATAATGAAGGGTTTGCGGAAGGAGCCTTTTTAAAAGAAAATGAAATAGTAATAAACACCAATAAAAACAATTTTAAAATGACATTGGAACAATTAGCACTTCAGGGACGACACAACGTTTACAATTCCATGGCTGCAGGGGTAGCGGCAAAACTTCTCGATATCAGAAACGAGACAATTAAGCAAAGTCTTTCTGATTTTCAGAATGTTTCACATCGTTTGGAATATGTTTCCAGCGTTCATGGAATTACATTTATTAATGATTCAAAGGCCACTAATGTAAATTCAACATGGTATGCACTCGAGCATTACCAAAAACCAATAGTTTGGATTGCCGGTGGAGTTGACAAAGGAAATGACTACGAATCGCTTAAATCTTTGGTTAAAGAAAATGTAAAGGCCATTGTTTGTCTGGGACTTGACAATTCAAAAATACATGAGGAATTTGCAGATTACGTTGATATTATTGTTGATACTAACTCAGTGCGGGATGCTGTAGACTATGCGTATAATTTAGCAAAAAAGGGTGAAATAGTTCTTCTCTCTCCTGCTTGCGCCAGTTTCGATCTTTTTGAAAATTTTGAGGATAGAGGAGATCAGTTTAAAGAAGCCGTTAACGCATTGTAGAATATACCATGGGAAGCATTTTGAAAAATATAAAAGGCGATAAGGTAATCTGGACTGTTGTGTTCCTGCTTACTATTATTTCTTTTTTGGCTGTTTACAGTTCCACTGGAACTTTAGCATGGAAATTTAAAGGTGGCAATACCGAATATTATATGATTAAACATGCTGTCATACTTTTCTTTGGCTTATTGCTTATGTATTTTGCCCACCTGGTGAAGTACACTTATTACTCCCGTATTTTTCAAATTGCCCTTTACATTGCTGTTCCTCTTTTATTGGTTACATTAATATTCGGACTAAACATTAACGAGGCTAGACGTGTTCTCCAACTGCCATTTAACCTTACTTTTCAAACCTCCGACCTTGCCAAAATTACCCTGATAATTTATTTGGCGCGCATGCTTACCAAAAAGCAGGAGAATATTAAAAGTTTTAAAGAGGCTTTTGTGCCTTTGCTAATTCCGGTTTTAGTTGTTTGCGGATTGATTTTCCCAGCTAATTTTTCAACCGCCGCAATTTTGTTTACAACCAGCATGGTTCTAATTTTTATTGGTAGAGTAAGATTAACTTATTTCTTTGGGATGATTGGCATTGGAATAGTTGTTTTGGCAATGGCACTTACCATTTTATATTATATGCCGATTGAGCAGCAGGGTAGGTTTGGAACCTGGAAAAAAAGAATTGTAACTTTTGTTGACGGAGGCGAATCAGTTGATAATTATCAGGTAGAACAGTCAAAAATTGCAATTGCCAGTGGCTACCCTTTTGGGAAAGGTCCGGGCAACAGTACTCAAAGGAATTTCCTTCCGCATCCTTATTCCGATTTCATTTTTGCAATTATTGTTGAAGAATACGGAATTATTGGAGGATTTATTCTTGTGTTGCTCTACCTTATTTTGTTTTTCAGAGCGGTGCGTATTGTCACCAAGGCGCCTGGAACCTTTGGTTCCTTCCTTACTATTGGTGTTGGTTTTAGTTTGGTTTTTCAGGCTATGATAAATATGGGTGTGGCAGTAAATATTTTGCCCGTTACCGGTCAGCCAATGCCATTGGTGAGTATGGGTGGAACTTCCATTTGGTTTACAAGTTTATCAATTGGAATAATACTGAGTGTTAGCAAAGATTTAGAATCAGAAGAATCGCTAGAACCTGTAACTGTAGAAGACGATGAATAAGGGTAAAATTAATATATTGATGAGTGGAGGTGGTACCGGAGGACATATTTTTCCGGCCATAGCCATAGCCGATGCCCTGAAAAAGCGACTAAAAGATGTTGAGATACTTTTTGTTGGTGCAAAGGGTAGAATGGAAATGGAAAAAGTTCCACAGTCTGGCTACGAAATTAAAGGTCTTTGGATTAGTGGAATTCAGCGTAAACTTGATAAAAGAAACCTGATGTTTCCCTTTAAATTGATTAGTAGTTTGCTGGGTGCTTCCAGAATAGTTAAATCATTTAAACCCGATATTGCCATAGGAACCGGAGGTTATGCCTCAGGACCTTTGCTTTTTATTGCCTCAAAACGAAAGGTGCCAACTTTAATACTTGAACAGAATTCCTATCCGGGAATTACCACAAAAATATTGGCTGGTACAGTTAATAAAATTTGCGTGGCCTACGATGGAATGGAAAAATACTTTGATAAAGATAAAATTACTGTCACCGGTAGTCCTATTCGTGAACTGATTACAAACAATAAAATTACACAAATTGAAGCCAGAAACTTTTTTGAACTGAATGAAAAAAGTCCTGTTCTGCTAATAATTGGTGGTAGTCAGGGTGCATTGGGGATTAACCGTGCTATTACTGCTAATTTGAATAATATATGTTCACTTGGGATTCAGATTTTATGGCAAACGGGCATGTCTTCTTTTACCGAAGCATCAAAGGCAGTTGAAGAAAATGCTTTGCAAAAAAGTGTTGTTGTCAAAGAATTTATCAGCCGAATGGACATGGCTTATTCTGCCGCCGATATTGTTGTTTCACGTGCAGGGGCAATCGCACTTGCCGAAATTGTTGCTGTCGAAAAACCAGCCATTTTCATTCCATTGCCTTCAGCTGCCGAAGACCATCAAACAAAAAATGCACTTACATTGGTTGAAGGCAATGCAGCAGTTTTGGTAAAGGAAAAAGAAGCTGTTGCCGAATTATTTGAGGCAATAAAACAATTAATTCCAGGTGGCAAAAAGAGTTTAGAACTAAAGAAAAATATTAAAAAATTCAAAACTCCAAATGCTACTCAAAGCATTGTGGATGAAGCAATAAAATTAATTGAAGAAAAATGAAAATCGATAAACTGAAAATAATGTATTTCCTTGGCATCGGCGGCATTGGTATGAGCGCTCTGGCAAGGTATTGCAATTCGCTGGGTATCGAAATTCATGGCTACGACCTAACTCCCACAAAACTAACTACGGCCTTGATTGCCGAGGGAATGAAAATTCACTTTACCGAAGATGTTTCGCAAATTCCTGAAAATACTGAATTGGTTGTGTTAACGCCAGCCATTCCCAAAGGCAATTTGGAATTAAAATACTTTGAAAACAATAATTACGAAATAGTAAAACGCTCCCAGTTGCTGGGGATGCTTTCAGAAGTGAGTTTTACAATTGCTGTTGCAGGAACTCATGGAAAAACCTCAATAAGTTCGATGGTTGCCCATTTGCTTTTTAGCGCACAGAAAAATGTAACGGCCTTAATTGGCGGTGTAATGAATAATTACAAATCAAATGCAATAATCGGAAAAACAACTGATTATCTTGTATTGGAAGCCGATGAGTTCGATCGTTCCTTCTTACGTTTGCAGCCGGATATTTCTGTGATTTCCTCAATGGACGACGATCATTTGGATATTTACAAAACCAGTTCGGAACTCAAAAAAGCATTTATTGAATTTGCCGAAAAAACCAATGAAGATGGCCTTTTAATTTATCAGGAAGACCTAGGCGACTTGAGTGGACTAAGTATAAAAAAAACAAAATATGGTTTTAAGAAGTCATCTGCCTTTAGGTCCGAAAACATAAAAGTTGTTGATGGAAGTTTTGTTTTCGATTTTATTTACGAAAACAAAGTTGAGGAAGGAATTACAATGCAGGTTCC
>JAOZNY010000035.1:0-7054 GCA_029933565.1 Bacteroidales bacterium | reverse complement strand
TCAATCAATTGCGAACAAGTTTGATTGAAGATGAAATAATGAACGATCCTTTTGTGAAAAGTGTTGATGCTTTTACTAATGTTAGTGGGAAGCTTATCATTAATGTAAGTGAGAAAGCCCCTCTTGTGCGAATATTTAATAAAAGGTCAGCAGGTTACTACCTCACCGAGGGTGGTGATATTCTTCCTCTTAGAGAAAATTATTCGGCAAGGGTGTTTGTTGTTAATGGCTTTATAAATATTCCGCTTAGCGAAGGAAATGCTAATGTAAATGATACTGTTTATGAAAAGACACAATTAGTTGGGATTTTAAAACTGTCGAATACTTTAAATAAAAATGAATTCTTAAAATCGCAAATTAATCAAATATATTTAAACAGTAAAAATGAGTTTGAACTGATACCTGAGTTTGGAAATCATACAATTATTATTGGTGATCTTCAAAATCTGGATAAAAAACTCCGAAATCTGGTAAGCTTTTATCAGCAGGCACTGCTTGAAGAGGGTTTAGATAAGTATAAAACCATAAATCTGAAGTTTGACGGACAAGTGGTTTGTGCTAAAAAATAAATATGATATAAACTGAAAACTAAATAAATATGGAATCGGAAATTATTGTAGGTCTCGACATAGGCACAACTAAGATTGCCTGTATTGTTGGGAGGAAGAACGAATTTGGTAAAATTGAAATACTTGGAAATGGTAAAACGGAATCGATAGGTGTTAAGCGAGGTGTTGTAGCCAACATTGAGCATACTGTAAAATCAATCCGCACAGCTGTTGAAATGGCAGAAGCAAAATCGGGTGTTGAGATTAAATATGTTAATGTAGGTATTGCCGGTCAGCATATTAAAAGCCATCAGCATCGTGGTACAATTATTCGAGAGGATCCCGATAAGGAGATAAGTTATGCCGAAGTTGAGCAACTTACTCAAAAGATGTACAAATTGGGCATGGCTCCCGGTGAAGAAATAATAGATGTTATTGCTCAGGATTACATTATCGACAATGAGTCGGATATAAGGGAACCAGTTGGGATGCTTGGTAATACTCTTGAGGCTAATTATCATATTATAATTGGACAAACAGCGGCAGCAAAAAATATTTACAAATGCATACGCAAGGCAAATCTTGAAATGGTTGATCTTATCCTAGAGCCCATAGCATCGGCCGATGCAGTACTTAGCGAAGAAGAAAAGGAAGCAGGAGTTGTACTTGTTGATATTGGTGGTGGTACTACCGATGTTGCCATTTTTTACGATAATGTAATTCGCCATACGGCGGTAATACCTTTTGGTGGCGACGTTGTAACCGAAGATGTTAAAGAGGGATGCACAATAATTAAAAAGCATGCCGAAGAACTGAAAGTGAAATTTGGTTCGGCCTTGGCTAACGAGAACAGAGATGATGAAGTAGTTGCAATTCCTGGATTGAGGGGAAGACCTCCAAAGGAAATTACCTTGAAAAACCTAGCCAATATTATTCAGGCAAGGATGGAGGAAATTGTGCAGTATATTTCATTTGAAATAAATAATTCGGGCTTTGAGAAAAAACTTATTGCAGGAATTGTACTTACGGGTGGAGGTGCGCAATTAAAACATATTGATCAACTTACTGAGTTTGTTACAGGTATGGATACTCGTGTTGGATACCCCAATGAGCATCTTGCCAACGATGTATCTGATGAAATGGCCAGCCCAATGTATTCAACAGGTATAGGACTTGTAATAGAAGGTATTAAGCGTTTCGATTCGGAAATAAGAAATGAACTGACTAACAAACTCGAAAAGGACTTAGGATTGGATACGGAAGAAATGTCTCCAAAGCAGAAGAAAAAGGCACAAAAAAAGCCTAAGGAAGGGCAACAGGGAAGGACCAGATTTCTTGATATGATCAAACAATGGTTCGACGATGATTCTGTTCAATAACAATTAACTTTTGATTGTTAAGAAAAAAATAATAAATGTAAAAAATATAAAATCAGATACAATAATTTTAATCAAACTATAATTATGCCGGAAATGATATCTTTTCAACCTAAGCAAACATCATCGATAATAAAAGTTTTGGGCGTTGGTGGCGGTGGTTCCAATGCAGTTAACCACATGTTCAAGCAAGGAATTAAGGGTGTTGACTTTGCCATTTGCAATACAGACTTGCAGGCACTGCAAGACAGTCCTGTTCCTGTAAAAATTGAAATTGGGAGCAATGGTGGTCTTGGTGCAGGTTCAAAACCTGAAGTTGGTCGTAATGCTGCTGAAGAGTCTCTTGAAAAAATTAAGGAAGTGCTTTCTGAGAATACCCAAATGCTGTTTGTTACGGCTGGTATGGGTGGAGGTACTGGAACTGGGGCTGCCCCTGTAATTGCCAAACTGGCGATGGAACTGGGGATTCTTACAGTAGGAATTATTACCCTGCCGTTTCAATGGGAGGGCCGTCGACGTTCATTGCAAGCACTGGAAGGTGTTGAAGAAATGAAAAAAAATGTTGATACTTTGCTAGTAATAAATAACGATAAGTTGCGTATTCAATTTGGAAATTTATCAGTAAAAGAGGCCTTTGCTAAAGCAGATAATGTGCTTACCATTGCTGCTAAAGGAATTGCTGAGATTATTACTGCAACAGGTAAAGTAAATACTGACTTTGAAGATGTTAAAACTGTTATTAAAAAGTCAGGAAAAGCCATTATGGGGCAGGCAGTTGCAGAAGGTGAAAATAGAGCTATGAATGCCATTGAGGAGGCTATGAATTCGCCTTTGCTCAATGATAATGATATTACCGGGGCAACAAATATTTTACTGCACATTGTTTCTGGAACTGACGATATCACAATGGATGAGATTTCTGAAATCACTGAATTTGTTCAAACTGAGAGTGGTAATGAAGCAGATGTGATTTGGGGTCTTGGAGAGGATGAGTCGCTGGGAAATAATATTGGTATAACTGTTATTGCAACAGGTTTTGATTCGCCTCGCGAAAATATTGAACCAAAGCATAAAAAATTAATTGATTTGTATCCTAAGAAGGTAAAAGAAACAAAAACAGTTGGTGCTGTTGAAGAGCAAGAGGAGTCTACAGAGGCAACTGAAATGTCTGATCAAACAGAAGCCGAAAAAGAGTTTTTTGCAAAGAAAGAAGAGGAAGTATCAGAAATACATTTAATAAATAAGCCAATAGTTAAACATGAGTTAGAAACAGATACAAAAGCAGATTCTACAAAGATAGTTTATGATTTGAATAGTGATAAATCTGTAAATAAAGAGCAGGATAAATCCAAAGAGAGTGATACTTTCACTTTGTTGAAGCGTCCTGAGAAAACTGAGGTGGGTCCGATTGATGAAAAACAAACTTTTGAAAACAAGACTTTAGAAGAAACAACAATTGAGGAGAATGAAAGTATAAAAAAGAATGCTGAAGAAAGGGTTAGTAAACTTAAAAGTATGAGCATGAGTTTCCGAGTTCCGGGTAAATTAAATGAACTTGAAACTCAACCTGCATATTTACGCAAGAATATTGATTTGACAGAGGCTGAACATTCGTCACAATCTGTTGTTTCGAGGCATACGCTAGGAGAGGATACTAAAAGTGATACTGTAATTAAATCCGATAATTCGTTTTTGCACGATAATGTAGATTAGTAATTTGGTAATAGAAATAATTTAGTAGATGAATAATCAAGATCGATAATATTCATCCGCTAACTGTTAAAATTGAAGCCCTTGCATTGCGAGGGCTTTTTTTGTAGATTTGGAACACCAAAAAAACAAAAATGAAAAAGCCAGTTTTTACCTTTGCCCTAGTCATAATGTTTTCCATTTTAAATGCCCAAGAATACTGCGAATGGACCGAGCCGGTATTGATTACCGATACTAACTCAGTTTATGCAAATCCTTTTGTTTCAGTTTATTATGAAACATCATGGATGTTTTATGAGAAAGAAGGAGACAATACTTCCATCTATAAAATGGATTTGAATGAAATAAGCAACAATATAGTTTTGCTCTCTAGTTCAGGAGTAAATTATTCATCACCATTTTTTCGAGAATTCTGGGATAATTCACTGTCAGGTTGGTTGTTTTATTTATCAGACCAAGAAGGCGAACAGAATTTGTATTCATCAATATTATATGAAAATGATAGTTTGGGTGAACCTATTAAACTAATCGAAAATCCTAACAATCTTGAAGTGATTGATTTCATGATTCCTACTTTAGACTATTCTCCTAATAAACTTGTATTTACTCTTGATTCAAGTGTTTTTTCTTGTAATATTTATCTATCACCTGATTCTGTGTATACCGACAATGTTGTACAACTCGATACCAATGGGTTTAATACTGAGATAGGTGGAAGTACTGCTATTTGGCAGTGTCTGGAAATGGATTCATTACATATCAAAAAGTCGGATAGAGTTTATAATCCTGACAGTGGTTCTTATTATTGGACAATTCCCACTTATGTCGATTCAATAGGAAACAGTAATTATCTTACAACAAGTAGGTTGTCTGAATTTTGGTATGGTGATACCTATTTTGTTTGGGAGAAAAATGATACTGTTTATGGGAGTTATTATGGGAATGATGTTTTTGTAATTAATACAAATTCACAACCAAATGTACGTGAGATTTCAATGGTGAATTGGGCAATGGGTGTAAAAACTGATATTTGGGATTTATATTATTTGTGTTTTACAATAGGTCTTGGCGATAGTTCTGAGATATTTAGTTCACAAATGTTTTGCAACGAAGATGGTGTTTTTATTACGAATAATAATGTCCCTGACGATAATCCGGAAGTTTATTTTGGTGAATCTTCAGGTGCGGGTAGTGGTGGTTGGTTGCAATATGTGTATTGCATCTGGCAAACACATATAAATGGGAATATTGCTTTGTCGATGTCGAAGAGTGTTGCTGAATTTACTTGGTCAATAAATGAAAATACTGCTGTTGATAATTACCTAAAAGTTTCCCCCAACCCATTTAGAGAATTATTAAAAATTAATATTAATACTTACAATGAGCATGCAGAACTTAGGATTTTAAATATTCATGGACAACAAGTTGCAATTTTTGAAAACATAAATTCAATTAATAATTGGCAGAGCATAAACTGGCAACCAAACTCCCAAAACCCAAAGGGTATTTATTTTGTTGTGCTTAATTTGGAAGGGAAAAAATTTGCACGGAAAGTTGTGCTGCAATAAAAGTGAGATAGACAAGGGGTGAATACTCTTGCAGAGAATATTCACCCCTTGTCTCTTTACTTCTCATCCAACTCCGGTCTCCCAACTTCCGTCTTTCAACATCTTCCTCATTCCCCTTCTTTTCTTACTTTTGCAAAAAATCACAAAGATGAGTTTAGAAATAATAATTAATAACGACATTAAGCAAGCGATGCTTGCAAAAGATAAAGTTAAACTTGCCGCACTAAGATCCATAAAGGCTGCTTTGCTGATGGAAAAAACAGGGGCCGATACAAGTGGAACAGAAATTCCTGAAACTGTTGAGATAAAGCTTCTGCAAAAGCAAGTTAAACAGCGTAAGGAGGCAGCTACAATTTATCGTGAAAACGGAAGAGTTGAGCTTGCCGAAGAAGAAGAGTTTCAGGCAGCAATTATTGAGAAATATCTTCCTGAGCAAATGAGCATGGAAGATGTTGAGAATATTGTTAAGAAAATTGTTGAAGAAACAGGGGCATCGTCAATTAAAGATATGGGTCGTGTTATGGGTATGGCCAGCAAACAGTTGGCAGGAAAAGCCGACAATAAGACCATCTCAGGGATTGTAAAATCTTTGCTCTCTTAAGGTTTTAAAGATGTTCTTTAGTTTTTGGAGGGTACTTAATCTTGCATCATTTCATAAATAAACACAAGTTTTCATGTTCAAAAAAATCCCCCACACTTACGTAATTATTTTTTCAATAATTATTATCTCTGCAATTGCAACATGGGTAGTTCCCGGAGGTGAATATGCAAGACATACCCAGATAGTCAACGGGGTAGAAAGGACTGTAATCGACAAAGGTTCGTTCGAATACATAGATGCCCACCCACAAACCTGGCAGATTTTCTCGGCAATGTTTGAAGGTTTCGAGCGTCAGGCAGGAATAATTGTTTTTATTCTGATGATTGGCGGTGCCTTTTGGATAGTAAACTCCAGCAAGTCGGTGGATATTGGGATTTATTCTTTTTTAAAATATACCGAGAAACTGGAGCGGAATAAACTTCTCAAAAGTATTGGAGTAAACAATATTATCATTGTTTTGATAATGTTGATGTTTAGCATTTTTGGTGCTGTGTTTGGGATGAGTGAAGAAACCATTGCCTTTATTGTTATTCTCGTTCCTCTTGCCATTTCAATGGGCTACGATTCCATAGTCGGGGTGAGTATGGTTTTTGTTGCTGCCGGTTTGGGCTTTGCAGGAGCAGTGCTTAATCCTTTTACAATTGGTATTGCACAGGGCATTGCCGATTTGCCGTTATTTTCAGGATTTGGTTATAGGCTGTTCTCTTGGTTTGTGCTAAATCTGGTTGGAATAATATGGATATTGCGTTATGCGGCAAAGGTGAAAAAGGATCCTGAAAAATCTTTGGTTTACCAAACTGATGAGTACTGGCGGAATAGGGGAGAAGTTGACATGGATAGCATTGAAATGAAAACTCCTCTTTCGGCATGGATTGTTTTTGGACTTACCTCAGTTGCTTTACTAATTTTTGCATGGGTTTACCCACTAACCGAGATGAAAATTGGAAACACCTCTGAGATTATGCCAATGGTTCCTGTGGCTACAGTATTGTTTATTATTCTAGGTTTTTTTGGGCTGAGAAAATCGATGCATTTTTTCATACTGAACATCTTGCTATTCACAATTGTCTTTTTAATTGTTGGCGTAATGGGGTATCAATGGTATATTATGGAAATTGCCAGTTTGTTTTTTGCCATGGGAATATTGTCGGGTATAGCGGCAAATTACGATGCTAACAAAATTACTGCCGAGTTTTTGGAAGGTGCACGCGATATTATGTCGGCGGCATTGGTGGTAGGGCTGGCAGGTGG
>JAOZNY010000200.1 GCA_029933565.1 Bacteroidales bacterium | reverse complement strand
CCAAATTTATCAAGCTCACAAAATATTTTATCTTTGCTTTTTTTAATCAATCTAAATAAACCAATATGGCTTATAATTTATTAAAAGGCAAAAAAGGAATTATCTTCGGGGCTCTTGACAGCAAGTCGATTGCATGGAAAGTTGCTGAGAGTGCGCACGAAGAAGGTGCAATATTCACACTTAGCAATACACCAACAGCAATTCGTTTTGGTCAGATTGACGAATTAGCAAGAAAAACTAATTCAACAGTTATTCCTGCCGATGCAACAAATTTGAAGGATCTTCAGAATGTTATTGAACAGTCGATGGAGATTTTTGGTGGTAAGATTGATTTTATTTTGCATTCCATTGGGATGTCGCTTAATGTTAGAAAAAAGCGTGTTTACAACGAAATCGACTATAACTACCTGAATAAAACCCTAGATATTTCTGCAATATCTTTTCATAAAGTTTTGCAGTTGTCGTATAAATTGGATGCTATTAATGATTGGGGCAGCGTAGTTGCTCTTTCTTATATTGCTGCCCAAAGAACACTTTATGGCTATAATGACATGGCAGATGCTAAATCACTGCTTGAGTCCATCGCCCGTAGTTTTGGATATATTTATGGTCGTGAGAAAAAGGTAAGAGTAAATACTATTTCTCAGTCACCAACAAGGACTACTGCCGGAGAGGGAGTTAAAGGTGTTGAAGGTTTGCTGGATTTTACAAATCGTATGTCACCACTTGGCAATGCCGATGCTCAGGAATGTGCCGACTACTGCATTACTTTGTTTTCTGACCTCACAAAAAAGGTAACCATGCAAAACCTGTTTCACGATGGTGGATTTTCAAATATGGGTATGAGTTTGGAGGCTATGAGAACTTATAGTAAGGGCCTTGATGATGTAGATATGGATGATGTTCTTTAATAGAATAGATTAAAATCCTATCAGCAAGCCAACTGCTCCAACAATTAGGCCTACTGCAACATTAATCACTTTAACAACAAAGAAACTTTTACGCGATTCGGCCAATAGTGGTAGACTCCCATGGCCATCTTGTACAATTGAACTTGCCAGCAATATACTAAGTGGAATACTGCCACTGGCAAACAAAATAACAAATACTAAGTGAGGTCCCGATTCGGGGATGATCCCTACCAAAACTGCAATTACCAAAACTAAATAAAGATTATCACCAATCAAATTATCGAGTTGGTAATATGAATTTAGCAGGCTAAGAGCTAGAAGGGTGAAAAATGTCCATAAGAAGATCTTTAAAAAATGCTTGCCAATAATATGTTTCCAGACATGTTCTTTTAAAAAGTGATCATTAACCGTAAAAACTATGAAAGTTGAAATTGAAAGAACCACAATAAATGTTATGCTAATCCACAATGGGTGCGTATGTTGGTTAAGTACAAGTTGAGAACTCTCCTGATGATCGTGATCTCCATGTAACAGATTAATAATAACTATAGTCAATATGGTTATCAGTCCTAACAACAACGATAAACGGACAATAGAAATATTTTTAAGTTGTGTTATTATTGAGGGGGCATCGAAACAAACGCACTCAACTTCTTCTTTATGAATATGAAAATGTTTCTCGCTGTATTTGAACAGCCTTTTTTTGCTAAATGCATTTACTGTAAGGCCGGTTACAATAGCAATAATAAAAATCGCAATATGAATTAAGATTGCAGCATCAGGGATTACTGAGAACATGATAAATGCCTCATCACCTGAAGTTGCAATCATGGTAGCAACCAATGCCCCAAGGCTGAAAATATTGTGAACGTAAAGTGAAACTGCAGTGTAAGCACCCAAACATCCAGGAATAATTCCTAGCAATGCACCAAAAATTACTTGTTTAAATGGGCTTTTTTGAAGGTCTTTGCTCCACAAACCTTTTGAAAGGATATTAAGATATTCGATAACCAGCATCATCGAAAGAACAAAAAGTGTAATTACTATGCTCTGTTTTAATATTGGAATTATTTCACTCACGCTTATTATTTCTTTTTACAAAAATAGGTTATTTAGAATTTATTATAAACTAAATATTTAGAATGAATAAAAATAATTTTTACAATTAATTAGGTAATTTTGGTGATTGAATACTTAAATAAGATAATGGCAAAAGTTTTAAATATTACAGAGGCAGTTACTATTGCTTTGCATAGCATGATAATAATTGCAAACAAGCCTGATGAGCAGATGAATGTGAAGGTGATTTCAACCCTTATCGATAGTTCTAAGTTTCATGTTGCTAAGATTTTACAAAAACTTGTGAAGGATGGCTATCTTGGATCGCACCGTGGTCCTTCGGGTGGGTTTTACTTAAAAGCTAATCCCAATGAACTTACATTATTGGAAATTTATGAAGCAATTGAAGGAAAAATTATAATAGCAGAATGCCCCATCGATCACGATCACTGTCCCTTTGGAACTTGTGTGTTCGATGATTTAACAGTACAAATGACAAAGCAGTTTGTCGACTTCTTAAAATCAAGAACTTTAGCAGACTATCAAAAGCAAAAACATTAGTTTTGCAGACAAAAAAATATGAAAATTGCTATCCCTTCCAACGACTCAATAAACATTTTTAAACGTACAGGCAGAGCCGAAAAGTTTGTTATTGCTGAAATAAACGACTCAAAATTTAATATTGTTGATACAGTATTGAACCAGCATACGCACGAACATGGCGACCACCACCACCACCACGATGAACATGGACATTCTCACGATGACCTGTTTGAATCAATTGCTGGTAGTGAGTTTGTAGTTGTAAATGTAGTTGGAAAACAATTGAAAACTGATTTG
The DNA here is from genome assembly GCA_029933565.1 of Bacteroidales bacterium. Taxonomy (GTDB): domain Bacteria; phylum Bacteroidota; class Bacteroidia; order Bacteroidales; family F082; genus BM524. The sequence continues at coordinate 2,555 of JAOZNY010000200.1, read as the reverse complement.
GAAAAAAATGCCATAGGTATTTTTAAAACGAAAGAAACTGCTGTTGAGGCTGGTATCTTAGATTTTATTTCCAATAAAATTATAAAATAATTTGCCAATTTCACGGTAATGAGTGAATAATTAATAAATTTGTCAAATAATTAATTTAAAATCTTATAATAAAAACTTTAGACATGAAAAAAATAATTTTTTCCGCGATTTTAATGATGGGTCTTTTTGCCCTAAATGCTCAAGATGTTACAGAAAAAGAAGTTAAGAAGAATGGTCCTGAAATAAAGTTTGAAGAAACTATTCATGACTATGGGGATATTGTACTTAATGGTGATGGGGTTCACATATTTGAGTTTACAAATATTGGTAACGAGCCATTGATACTTACAAAGCCACGCTCATCATGCGGATGTACTGTTCCTTCATGGCCAAAAGAACCAATTTTACCTGGTGAAACCAACGAAATAAAAGTAACTTATAATACGCATAAAGCAGGTTCGTTTAACAAAACCGTTACGGTTTATTCAAATTCAAAAACTGTTTTGCTTCGTATTAAAGGAAAAGTAATAGCAAAACCTACTGAAGCACTTCCTGCAAAACCAACCAGTGGTGGGGCTGCTCCTTTGAATGAAAAAAAATAGTAAGCAACCTTAACATTCTTTAATCATGTTGAATATTTCAGCAAAGGGGAAATCTATGCCGGAATCCCCAATTCGAAAATTAGTTCCTTTCGCAGAAGAAGCAAAGAAACGTGGTATAAAAGTTCATCATTTAAATATCGGTCAGCCTGATATTGAAACTCCTGAGGTTGCGCTTAATGCAGTGAAGAATTTTGATGAGAAGTATGTTGCATACAGTCATTCAGCAGGAAATCTATCGCTTAGAGAGAAACTTGTTGATTACTATAAAACTGTAGATATTGATGTAAATCCTGATGAAATAATTGTTGGAACAGGAGCATCAGAGGCTTTGTTATTTGCATTTCAAAGCATTATGGATCTGGGTGATGAAGTAATTATTCCGGAACCTTTTTATGCAAACTATAACGGTTTTGCAAAAAATGCTGGCATCAATGTTAAGCCAATTTATTCATCAATAGAAACTGGTTTTGCACTTCCCCCAATTGAGGAATTTGAAAAGAATATTACCGAAAAAACTAAGGCTATTCTTGTTTGTAATCCAAATAACCCAACCGGGTATCTTTATTCCAAAGAGGAATTGGAAACTCTCAGGGATATTGTCAAGAAACACAATCTTTTTCTAATTTCAGATGAGGTTTACCGTGAGTTTGTATACGATGGGCTAAAGCATTATTCAGCAATGAATCTGGAAGGAATAGATGAAAATGTTATTTTAATAGATTCAGTTTCGAAACGTTATAGCGCTTGTGGTGTCCGCATTGGCTGGATGATTTCCAAGAATAAAGAAGTAATGTCCACAGCACTTAAGTTTGCTCAGGCAAGATTGAGTCCGCCATCCTTAGGGCAGATTGTTGCTGAGGCTGCTGTTGATACACCTGATGAATATTTCCAGAAAGTTACTACTGAGTATTTAGCAAGAAGAGATGCAGTTGTTGCGGGGATAAATAAAATTGAAGGCGCTTATTGCCCAAATCCTGAAGGAGCATTTTATGTTGTAGCAAAATTACCTATCGATAATTCTGATAAGTTTTGTCAATGGCTGCTTGAGGACTTTAATTACGAAAAGCAAACAGTAATGTTAGCACCTGCCACAGGGTTTTATTCAACAGCAGGTAGGGGAGTTGATGAAGTTAGGATTAGTTATGTTCTTAATGTTGACGACCTGAAAAGTTCTGTTAAAGTATTAGAAGAGGCTTTGAAGGTTTATCCCGGAAGGAAATAATTAATGCACGAATTTTCAATAGCAATAAGTATAATTGAAATTGCTGAGAAAGAAGCAAAGAATGTAAATTCAAAATCGGTAAGTGAATTGGTTCTGGATGTTGGAATACTTGCTGGGATTGAATTTCACGCTCTGGATATGGCAATGGCATCTGCTGTTAAAAACACCATGCTTGAAAATGCAAAGATTGTTGTAAATAAAATACCATCGAATGCAAGGTGTAACGCTTGCAAGCATGAATTTGAAATCCAGACATCATTTGACCCCTGCCCTGAATGTGGAGGTTTTTATCATGAAATACTTTCAGGAAAAGAATTAAAAGTACGTTCACTTGTAGTAGATACTGAATAAATCAAGTTATACAGGTTTCCTATTTTATTTATACTTCCTTTTTGTTTAGTAGTTTAGATATTATTACTTGGATATAGTCCAACTATCAATAACAGTTCCTTCAGGTGTTATAAACTCGTGGGTTAACGAGTTTCCAGTAACTGTAATCCGCGATGCCCCATGACCGGCATATCTTATTATGCTTCCAGGGTGAAACGGTTCACTGCACTGATATATGCTTGCGCCTCCGCCGGCAGTTGTAATCCCAAATACTCCTCCATTATTTATACCCTTATGTTTATATCCATCAGGCAACTCTACCCTTTCGTAGCCATGGTCATTACCTGAAAATATGATGTCAATCCCCATGG